>JAHEKO010000385.1 GCA_024638355.1 Acidobacteriota bacterium | reverse complement strand
CGGCCACGGACTGGGCTGGGACCTCTCCGAGGATGGAGCCGAGGTCTTCCACGGCGGCACCACGGTGGGCGCGACCACGTTTCTCTATCTCCGGCCCGCTTCCCGGATCGCGGTGGCAATCGCGGTGAACCTTTCCCTGTGGGACGGCGATCGGTTGGCTCTGGCAAGGCGTCTCGCGGATCTGTTCGCGGGCGTCTAGGCGCGCGGCTTCCCGTCCGCCCCCGACCGAGACGCACGGCGCCCTGCCGGTCCTCGACTCTCACCGCTCCGTGTGCGGAGAAGCCGCTGTGGTGCCAGGACAGGAGGTTGTCTACGACCGCCTCGGTGACGAGCTCCTTGGCGAGCAGCATCCGGGGCGCTTCTACCGGTCGCACTACTTCCGCGGCCTGAGCTTCCCGAGCGGAGGTATGGGGATCAAGCGGGAGCGCGAGCTCGAAGTGCTCGCCGCCTGGGATTCGGTCTAGACGGTTTGGCGAGCCCCGGGGCTACCATGTAAGACGGAACACGGAGGACTCGCCCATGCGGAGATCATCGCTTCTACCCGTTCTGCTGCTCGGCCTGGCCTGCACCGGACCGGGGCCGGTTGTTGGAGCCGGCGGACGGATTCCATTCAGCGCTGAGACGTGGGAGCTTTCGGGCGACGCCGCGATCGAGACCGCGGCGGACGGGGAGACGGTGCTCACGGCGGCGACGGGGCGGGCGGAGTATCGGGACGTCGAGCTCGAGAACGGCACGATCGAGTTCGATCTCGAGGTGACCGAGCACCGTTCGTTCGTGTTCGTGACGTTCCGCAATCAGGCCGGCGGCGAGCACGAGGAGATCTACTTCCGGCCGCACAAGTCGCGGCTGCCGGACGCGATCCAGTACACGCCGACCTACAAGAACCAGAGCCAGTGGCAGCTCTACCACGACGCCTACTCGACCGCGGCCGCTCCGCTACCGCCGGGCAAACCGATCCACGTCAAGCTGGTCGTCCAGAGCCAGATGGGGATGGTCTACGTGGACGACATGGAGACCCCGCGGCTGCTCTTCTACTTGGCGCGACCGGCCGCTCCGGGGTACGTCAGCTTGAGCTCGTTTATGCCGACGGGGGGGCCAGAGGGCATCACGACAGCTCGGTTCACGAACCTCTCGGTTCGGCCGGACGACGTCGATGAGACCGTCTTCCCGGTCGTAGAGGCCTTCATGCCGCCGGCCGGCAGGGTCTCTGAGTGGCTGCTTTCGCCGACGTTCGCACCGCCCGAGGGTCCGGTGCGCGAGCTGCCGCGGGAGCTACTCGAGAGCTCGGACTGGCAACGGGTGGGGACGACCCTGATCGGCGGCTTCGTCGAGATCGAGCGCCACGTCGAGCGCCCGGACGGGGCGCGCCGCGCCGCGGTTCTCGCCCGGCTCCAGATCACGGTTTCAGAGGCGACCACCCGGAGGCTCGATCTGGGCTTCAGCGACGAGGTGAGCGTCTTCTTGAACGGCAGGCTGATCGCTTCCGCCAACGACGACTACAGCTTCAACGAGCCGCGACGTCAGGGTCTCCTGGATCTGAGCCAGCTCGCCGTCTATCTGCCGCTCGAGGAGGGCGAAAACGAGCTGACGCTCGCGGTCACCGATCGCTTCGGGGGTTGGGGACTGGCCGGGCAGTTCGAAGATCCGAGCGGGCTCGGGATCGAGCCTCGCTGACGAGCGGGTGGACTCGGCCGAGGCCAGGGCGCCGAGCCTCGCCAACGGCCGGCTGGACATCCGGACGATCCAGCTGGGGCTTATCGGCGGCGACCTGAGGGGCACTCGCGGCAGTCTCTACTTCGACGAGTTTCAGGCGTTTCGCACCCTGGCTCCTTAGCTCGTCATCGCGAGGAGCTCCAGCACCTTGGCCTCGACTCGGAGTCGAGACGCGCAAGGGCACGACCACGTACGCCGATCCCACCGGCAGGACGGACATCGCCTCCAGAGCGTCTGGCGGATCAGAGCCGCTGGACCCGGAGCCCCTCAGCGACAAACTCAGACAACCGCCGCCGATCCTCATCCAACAACCCTACAAACCTCACCCCCATCCCGGTCACCTTCTCCCTCACCGGATCGGTATGCCGCACGACCTCCGCACCGCCCCGAATCGGCGGCTCCTCGCTCGACAGCTCGACCGCGATCGGCGCGATCGTGCCTACCGGAAGCAGAAAGTCGACACCGAGGAGCATTCCGGTGACGGAGATGTTGCGGGTCTGGGCGAGCTGCGTGCCGCGGGCGTCTTCGGTGGTGCCGACCATGGCCACGCGTAGCTCGGCGCGCAGCCGATCGCTCAGGTGCAGTCGCCGCGTGATCGCTCGGAGCGCGCCGCGGCTGTGGGTGTAGATCTCGACGCCACTGAGCCGCTCCCGGCCGAGCGCCTCGAGCGCCCGCCGATCGACCGAGCCGGTGAGAACGACGACGGGCGATTCGCGGGAGGTTGACTCCGGCCCGCGGAGCTCGGAGAGGAAGTCCTCCATGTCGAGGTCGAGCAGCGGGAATTCCATCATGATGAGCTCGAAGTGCCGACGGGTCGCCCGGTCGAGAGCGTCGACACCATGGCTCACCTGCTCGAGCGTCGCTTTCCGGGTCGAGAGCAACAGCTCCTCGAGCCGGCCCACGGTCTCGGCGCAGTTGGCTACCGCCAGCACCTGTCTGGTCGTCGTCAAGGCTCCTCGGTGAAGAGATCGTTCGTCATGAATATCTTGCCGGACCTGACCGCGATGGGTTGTGGAAGCGATCACTGCTCGAGGCGGTGGTAGCCTCGCGCAGTTCCGCCCAGCCGCTCCCTTTCAACCGTCCTCGGAGCCCGACGTGCGTTCGATTCCATCCTTGTCGCTCGCCCACCTCGAGCGGGCGCTCGAGTCGCGGGCGCCACAGCTGCTACACCTCGAGGCCGATCCGGATTTCGATGCGCTGCGGGACGACCCGCGCTGCGGCGACCTGGTGCGGCGGATCGGGTTCCCGGCGCTGCTTCAGTAGGGCAGACAGCCTACGCCTGGCCCTTCGCTCGAATCCCCCCGCGCACCGCTCCGGCTTCGTGCTCTCCGTAGTGCGCCGCCCACGACTCCGGCAGCGGGCGACTGTTCGGCACGCTGATCCAGACCCTCAGGATGAGGCGACCGGGCGCGCCCGGTGGATCGGCGAAGGCGGTGCGCGAGTGGAGGGTGACGTAGTTGTTGAGCAGCAACAGCTCGCCGGGCTCCTGGCGGAAGCGCAGCTGGAAGCCCGGGTCGGACGCCAGCCGTTGCAGGGTCTCCAGGGCCTCTCGTTGAAGCGGAGTCAGGTCGGGTAGCTCCTCGGTGCGGTGAGCGCGCTCGATCAACACCTGCATCAGGGTGATGGCGAAGCTGCCGCCTTGCCGGGCGAAGACCGGCATCCGGTACCAGGGGCGCTCGTTCTCGGTGTCGATGTTGTGTCGTAGCCAGTAGAAGGGCCGGTAGAGCTCGGCGAGCAGGTCGGGACGGGTGCAAGCGATCTCGTTGTGGATGGCGCCCGCGCTCACGACGATGCTGTCGCCGCCCTCGGTTGCCGGTCGCACGCAGAGAAAGCCGATGACGTCAGCCCGGTCGCTGTGAAAGGTGAGGGCATTCCGGCTGACCGGACCGCGTGCGCGCGGGTCGCCGGCGCTGAGGCCCGCGTCGGCCACTCGGAAGAGGCGGTCGCCGGCGACGTTCTGCGACACCGGAGTGCCGAGGGTCTGCGCAAAGCGGAGGAGCATTCGGGAGAGGGCGGCCTCGTCGTGGTCTGTCGCCGAGAGGCCGCGCAGCCGGACCACGCCCGGCCCGTCTTCGAGTCGAGCCCGCAGCCCGGTGCCGAGCTCCGAGAGGTGGGGCCCCGCCTGCTCGCCGGCGGCTTGGAGCTCCGAGAGCTCCTCGGGTGTGAGGCACCGGTCGAGGTCCGGATGGTCCGTGATGTCGTCCGCGCGCCAGACGGCCGGTCCTTCGACTCGTTGGGGATCGCTCGGCATCGGCGGAGTCTACCTGGGCCGGCTGGGGCCGAAGGCGGTCGCCTCGCAGTGAGATGAGAACTCCTTCACAGACCGCGGCCGCCGCTTCTGCCAGCGTGGTCGAAACGGTCGGTTCCGATGCGCGCTCGATTCACCCTCGTGCTCCTCTTCGCGCTGCCTGCGGGCGCCAGCGAGATC
>JAHEKO010000384.1 GCA_024638355.1 Acidobacteriota bacterium | reverse complement strand
CGGCCAGGTCGCGGCTCAACCGATCGAGAAGGTCCCGCTTTCGAGCCAGATCGCCGCTGGTGGTGTCGGCCATCTCGCTCCGTTGCTCCAGGGTGCGCTTCTCGGCTTCGGCGGCGTCGAGTCGCGCTTGCGTCTCGGCCAGCCGCTCTTCGGCTCGAGCCAGCTTGTCGCGCGCCGAGCGCGTCTCGGCTTCGAGCTCGGCCCGGGCCGCGGCGAGCTGTCCCTCGAGCTCGGCCAGCCGGGCCTGGGTCGAATCGGCCGTGGCCGAGCCGTCTGCGAGCCGCTCTTCCAGGCGACCGACCTCGAGCCGGGCGGCATCGAGGCCGCTCTCGGCACGCTCTGCCCTCGCGAGGGCTTCGGCCGTTTCGGCTCGAGTCGTCTCGAGCTCGGCCCGGAGCCGCGCGACGGCGGTGCCGGTCTCGTCGCGGGCGGTCTCGAGACTCGCCGTTTCGTTCCGTGCGGCGTCGAGCTGGGCTGCGATCGCCTCGCTGCGGGCCCGCTCCTCCTCGATTCGTCCGGCGAGCGCTTCGGCCCGTTCTCTTGCCCCGGTTGCCTCGTTCCGTGCGGCGTCGAGCTGGGCCGCGATCGCCTCGCTGCGGGCTCGCTCCTCCTCGATTCGTCCGGCGAGCGCTTCGGCCCGTTCTCGCGCCCCGGTTGCCTCGTTCCGTGCCGCCTCGAGCTCGACCGCGCTTCGCTCCCGGTCCGCCTCGGCCGCGGCGCGGAGCCGATCCAGTTCGGCGCGCGCGGCGTCCAGCGCCTCGAGCTCGGCCGGTGTCGCCGGCGAGGGCTCGATGAACTGTCGCGCAACCCATCCCACGACGCCGCTCCCCAGACGCGCCTGCGCCCAGTCCGGAACGACGTCGAGAAGGGTGATCCGAGTGGCGGGCGCCAGGCAGTCGATGGGCTCGCCCTCGCCGGGCGCGGCGCGGAAGTTGAGGCACGGATCGACGTCGCGGACGATGTAGGTCGTACCGCCGAGCGCCATCGCCTCGGCAAGCTCATCGAGGCGAGACTGGGCTCGGCCGCGGCCGACTTCGGCCTGCTCGAGCCGCGCCTCGAAGTCGGCGGAGCGGCCGGCGGAGCCCTGGAGCTGGTCGCGCAGCGCCGCGATCTCGACTTCGTCGGCGGCGCGAGCCTCGGCGGCGGCCGTCTGAGCGGCCCGCAGCTCGCTCTCGAGCCGGCTCAGCTTCTCCGCGTCCGCGGCGATCCGGATCTCCGCCTCGCCGAGCCGCGCACGCGCGGATCGCAGCTCCGCCTCGGCCTCCGAGCGAAGCTCGTTCCCGGCGGCGCGGGCTGTGCCGAGCTCACCCTCGAGCTCTTCGATCCTGGCGCGCGCCGCGGCGATCTCGGTCGCGGCCTCTGCGCGCTGCGCGTCGGTCTGCTCGAGCCGCGTCTCGAGCTGCGACTGGAGCCGTGACGACTCGCTCTCGAGCTCCGCCAGCCGGCGCTGCGCCGACTCGGAGCTGCGCGCCATCTCGTCCCGCTCGGCGGCGAGGCTTTCGAGCCCGGTGCGCCTGTCGGCCGCCTCCCGCTTCAGACGTGCGAGCTCGGCGGCCAGCCGCTCCTTCTCGGCGGCGAGCTCCGTGACGCTCTCGGATAGCTGTCGGCGCTCGTCATCGCTCTGGGTGCTCTGCAGCTCCACCACGCGCGCGCTGAGAACCTGCTGCGCCCCCCAGGCGCGCTCGGAACTCTCCTGGGCGGTGGCGGCCGCGTCGCGAAGAGCGCTGTTCTCTTCGCGCAGCCCGCCGAGCTCGGAGCTCAATCGATCGATGCGCTCGAGCAGGCCGCGCTCGCCGGGCGTGCTCGGCGTGGGCGGGGCCGGCTGGAGATACTCGAAGCGCGCCCAGGCGTCGAGCCGGTCGTCCACCCGAACGCGGGCCCAGGCGCCCTCGAGGCCGAGCACGATCAGGCGGGTGCCCGGCTGGACGCAGTCGACCTCCCGTCCTTGCGGCGCCGACCGCAGATAGAGACAGGGCTCGGCCCGGTCGCCCACGACGTAGGCGGGACTGCCGAGCGCCAGGGCGTCGCGCTCCGCCCTCAAGAGCTCGAGCTCTCGCTGGAGCGCGGTCGGCGACTCGGCGCCTGCGGCGGGCTCCGGCTCAGCGAGTGGAACGGTCGGGACCGACTCGGAGGCCGCGAGATCCTCCGGTGGAACAGGTGGGCTTTCTTGGGAACTCGAGGGAGTGGCAGGTGGAGTGGGCGGGTTCGATGAAGCGGGTAGCGATTCAGCGGGTGGACCGGTGCGTTCCGCTTCGTCGGGCTCCGCCGCCGGCTCGACTGACGGTGCTGGCGCCGATTCGATCGGCTCGACCAGCACGCGGAGGCGGTTCTCTTCGGGGCGAACCGAGACGCGGAGCCGCTCGCGAGCGACGACGGCAATCAGCGTCGACGGCTCGGCCCGGTCGAGAACCTGCCGCACTCGCACCTCTTCCACGGGGCCGCGTTCGCGCTCGAGATCGGGGATATCCCGTCCGATGACCGCGCCGGGCAGGCGCAGCACAAAGCCGCCACTCTGGTCGTAGCGGATGGCCCAGGCGGGGCGAGCGCTCGCCTCGATCTCGATCTCGGCGCCACCGTCGACCGGGCGCAGCGCGACCGACTGGATGACCGTGGGCTGGCGGGCCGGCTCGGCGGCCTTCTGGGCTCGAGCGCCGGGGAAGGGGCCGGCGACCGCGAGCAGAATCCACGCCACGGCCGCGTTCAGCAGCCGGCTTCCGGTCAGCCCCCGACGAGTCGAAGCAAAGCCCTCCAAGAATCCCGGCGATGCTACCACCGACGGGCCCACGACCAGGAGGTGGACCCGCGTTGCGGTCAGTCCTCGGTCGGCGTCGGCGGCGTGGTCGAGTAGTCGTAGAAGCCACGGCCGGTCTTGCGGCCGAGGTCGCCGCGCTCTACCCGGACGGCCAGAGCGCGCGGAGGAGCGTCCTCGGGCCGGCCGGTGCGCTCGAAGATCTCGCGTCGCGCGTTGTAGCCGATGTCGAGTCCGGAGAAGTCCGACAGCTGGAAAGGGCCGAGCGGGTGGTTGAGGCCGAGCCGGCAGGCGGCGTCGATGTCCTCGAACGAGGCGACGCCGCTCTCCAGCAGGTAGTAGGCCTCGTCGACGATGGCCCGCAGCACGCGGTTGACGAGAAAGCCCGGCAGCTCCTTGTGCAGCAGCACCGGCTCGCGGCCGAGCCGGCGGGCGAGGGTCATGGCGCTCTCGGCGGTCTCCGTCGAGGTCGCCTCTCCCTTGACCACCTCCACCAGCTTCATCACCAGGGGCGGATAGAAGAAGTGCATGTTGCAGACCTGGCTGGGCCGCTGGGTGGCGTCGGCGATCTGCGAGCTCATGAGATACGAGCTGTTGGTCGCGAGAATGGCGCGGTCAAGCGCGTAGCGGTCGAGCTCGGCGAAGACCGCGCGCTTGACCTCGAGGCGCTCGGTGACCGCCTCGATGACGAAGTCGACGCCGTCGGCGGCCGCGGCCAGCTCGGTGGTCGTGGTCAAGAGCCCGAAGGCGGCCTCGAGCTCGTCGGCGTGGAGCTTGCCCTTGGCGACCCGGCGCAGCAGGTGTTTGCGATTCTGGGTCATGGCCGCCTCGAGCTGCTCTTCGGAAATGTCGTGCAGGCGGGTCTCGATTCCGGCCAGGGCACCGAGCATGGCGATCTGCGAGCCCATCTGGCCCGCACCGGTGACGCAGAGTTTCTCGACGTACAGAGTCATGACCCAAGCATACCGCCGTGGCCGACCGCTGGAGCCGGCCCAGGCTAGGATCGCGGCATGAAGGCCGAGGAGATCATCGCCGCCTTGAAGCTCACGCCGCTCCCCGTCGAGGGCGGCCTCTTCCGCCAGACCTACGTGGCCGACGAGAGTCTGCCGGCCGCGGCGCTGCCCGAGCGCTACGGCGAGGAGAAGCCGCTTTCGACGTTGATCTACTACCTGCTGACCGACGATGCGGATTCCTTCTCGGCCCTCCACCTGCTGCCGACGGACGAGGTCTACCACTTCTATCTCGGCGATCCGGTCGAGCTCCTGGAGCTCCACCCCGACGGCCGCGGCGCACGCGTGATTCTCGGGCAGGATCTACTGGCCGGCGAGCGGGTGCAGCACGTCGTGCCGCGCGGTGTCTGGCAGGGATCGCGGCTGGTGGACGGCGGCCGCTTCGCCCTGATGGGAACGACCATGGC
>JAHEKO010000383.1 GCA_024638355.1 Acidobacteriota bacterium | reverse complement strand
CCGACCAGGGCTTCCGCCAGGGCCGCGCCGAGCCTCGACGCCTCCTCGCGGGCCGATCGCTCGGTGGCCGGCCGCGGCTCGGCGACCCGCGCGCGCGCGCAGGCGCCTAGTGCGTCGAGGGCCGGCTCCGGCCAGGGCGCCGTGCGCGCCATCAGAACGAACACCGGCTGGCCCGCCGGCTCGCCGCCGAGAGCGGTCTCGAGATCGAACTCCAGCCGGTTGATCTGCGCGAGCCGTTCGCCTTCGAGGCCGGTCTGGCGCGCGAAGTCGAAGAGGAGCAGGGCGTAGGCGGCCAGCGCCCGCGCCCGCTCGCGCTCGGGCGCGGCGAGCAGAGTGACGGCCGGCGCGAAATCGCGCAAGGCGGTGCGGGTCACCGCCGCGCAGATCGTCGCCGCCCGCTCCGGATCGGGATCGGCGAGCGGCGCGCGCAGCTCGTCCGCCCAGCGCGTGTGCGGGCTGCGGGCGAGAGCGTCGGCCCGCCACGATGGTTCGTTCGGCCGCATGCTTCCGTCGGCGCCAGATTACCGCTTCGGCGGCACACCGGATTTGAGTAGGCTCGGCGGGTCGCCATGAAGGTCTTCTACTCGGATCGGTTCGAGCTCCCGCTGCCGCGCGGGCATCGCTTTCCGATGGCGAAATACCGGCTGCTGCGGATCGCGGTGGAGGAGAGCGGCCTCTTCTCCCCCTCGAGCCTGCGGGTACCGGCGGCGGCGACCGACGAGGAGCTCCTGCGGGTGCACACGCCCGCGTACGTCGAGGGCATCTCCCGCGGCACGCTCGATCGGCAGGCGATGCGGCGAATCGGATTCCCCTGGTCGCCGGAGCTGGTCGAGCGCTCCCGCCGCTCGGTGGGCGCCACCCTGGGCGCGGCTCGGTCGGCGCTCGACGGGGGCTGCGGCGTCAACCTGGCGGGCGGCACGCACCACGCCTTCGCCGATCGCGGTGGTGGGTTTTGCGTGTTCAACGACGTCGCGGTCGGGATCCGCACGCTGCAGGCGGCTGGAGCGATCGGGCGAGCCGTGGTGATCGACTGCGACGTCCACCAGGGCGATGGCACGGCGGCCATCTTCGCGGGTGATCCCACCGTGTTCACGCTGTCGATCCACGGCCGCGGCAACTACCCCTTCCGCAAGCAGACCAGCGATCTCGACGTCGAGCTCGACGACGGCACCGGGGATGCGGGGTATCTGCGCGCGCTCGACGGGGCGCTCGAGGCGCTCGGAGGGCGCGAGCGCTTCGATCTCGCGGCGTTCGTGGCGGGCGCCGATCCCTACGAGGGCGATCGCCTGGGCCGCCTGTCGCTGACCGCCGCGGGGCTGGCCGAGCGCGACCGCCGGGTGCTCCGCTGGTGCCGGCGACGCGACCTGCCGACCGTGGTGGTCATGGGGGGCGGCTACGCCGACAACGAGTCGGAGATCGCGGCTCTCCACCTGGCTACGGTGCGGGCCGCGCACCGCGAGTGGTGTAGTACGATCCCACCCGAGGCCGGCGCGGCGATTCAGCTGTGAATTGGCTAACTCACAACCGGCCGCCAGGAACGTAGACTCCAGCTCAACGCGATGGCCGAGCTGACGCGCACCAAAGAGCGCATCCTCCGAGAGGCGGTCCGCGAGAACGTCGAAATCATGTCGGGCCGGCTGCCCGGGCGCGGTCGCCACCGCATCGGCGTGGTGATGCGGGCGGCGCGGCTCTTCTTCTTCCTGACTCTGCCGATCGCGATCTTCACCACGTCCTACGTCGTCGCCAAGGTGGCGGGCGGCCGCTCCGGCGGCGTTCCGGAGTCGATGCTCAACCGGCAGCCGCCGCTCCAGCGTCAGGCGGCGCGGCCGAAGGCGACCGATCTGGTCGCTACGTCGACTCCGCAGCTGATCGATCCCGCGGTCTTTCCGGTCGCGGTTCGCAAGGTGGTTCTGGACCCCGGTCATGGCGGCACCAACCTCGGCACGACGAACGCCGGCGGCCTGATCGAGAAGGAGCTGACGCTCGACATCGCCCACCGGCTGCGCGAGCTGCTCGAGAGCAACGCCTTCCACGTCGTCATGACGCGGGAGGGCGACGCCCAGCTCTCGCTGCAGAAGCGCGCCCTGATAGCCAACGAGACGCAGGGCGACATCTTCGTTTCGATTCACGTCAACTGGCTCGTCACCCGGCAGATCCGGGGCGTCGAGACCTACTTCCTGGGCGCCACCGACGATCCCTATCTTTCGGCGCTCGCCGCCCGGGAGAACCAGGGCTCCGGCTATTCGCTCGCCGACCTGCGCGGTCTGATCGAAGAGATCTACGCCAACGCGCGGATGGGCGAGTCGCGCCGGCTGGCGGAGGCGGTCCAACGATCGCTCTACCGCTCACTGCTCGAGCGCAACCCGGGCCTTCAGGATCGCGGCGTCAAGACGGCGCCGTTCGGTGTCCTCACCCGCACCGGAATGCCGGCGATCCTCGCCGAGGTCGCCTGTCTGTCGAACCGGCAAGAGGCCCAGCTGCTGATGACGGCGAGCTACCGGCAGTTCATCGCCGAGGCCCTCTACGAGGGCATCAACGCCTACGCCAGCGGGCTCAACCAGCGCAGTCAGATCGGGAGCTGAACCCCATGGACGATCAAGGTCACGAACACAAGAACGACTCCAACTCCGAGAGCTCAGGCGGCAAGGACGACGGCATTCTCTATGTCGGCATCGACCTGGGCACGTCGCGCAGCGCCATCTCCACCTCGAACGGAGTGCGCAAGGTGGTCGAGAGCTACGTCGGCTGGCCGGTCGACATGGTGGCGCGCAAGGTTCTCAAGCACGACATCGTGATCGGCGAGGAGGCGCTCAAGCTGCGCCCGATGCTGGACATGCATCGACCGCTCGAGAACGGCCTGATCAAGGAGGGCTCGGAGAAGGACGCCGAGGCCGTGCGCCAACTGATGAAGCATCTGGTGGTGCTGGGCGGCGCCGGGGGCAAGGGCGACGGCAAGAAACAGGTGCGCGCCGTGGTCGGCGTGCCCGCCGAGGCGTTGCGAGTCAACAAGCAGCAGCTGCGCGGCGCTCTCACCGGGATCGTCGATTCGCTGATGATCGTCACCGAGCCCTTCGCCGTCGCCTACGGGCTCGATGCCCTGCTGCACTCGCTGATCATCGACATCGGCGCCGGCACCGCCGACTTCTGTGTCATGAACGGTCGCTACCCGAACGACGAGGATCAGCGCACCCTGAACTCCGCGGGCGACGCGATCGACCAGATTCTCACCAAGTCGGTCCAGGAGAAGCACCCCGAGGCCAACTTCTCCGAGCACATGGTGCGTGAGTGGAAGGAGGCGCACAGCTTCGTCGGCGAGCCTCCCGAGCGCATCGTGGTCAAGGCGCCGGTGCGCGGCAAGCCGACCAAGATCGACATCACCGACGAGATGCGCAACGCTTGCGAGAGCCTGGTCGCGCCGGTCGCCGAGACCATGATCGACCTCATCGCGCGGGTCGAGCCCGAGTACCAGGATCGGATTCGCAACAACGTGATTCTCTCCGGCGGGACCTCGCTCACCCGCGGTCTCAGCGATCGGCTGCAGGCGATTCTCAAGGAGTACGGCGGCGGCCGGGTGAAGGTCGTCGACGATCCGATCTTCGTCGGCTCCGACGGCGGCCTGGCCATCGCCATGGACGCCCCCGATAGCGACTGGGAGCGCCTGAGCTCCGGCTAGCCGCTCCGGAGGGCCAGGCCGGCGTCCGGCACCTCGCTTCCGTCGTAGAATCCGGGCGCGCATGAACCGGACCGATGCAGAGAAACGCGTCCGCGAGCTGCGCCGCGAGCTCGAGGGGCACGCCCACCTCTACTACGTGCTCGACCGGCCGTCGATCTCCGACGAGGCCTACGACCGCCTCTTCCGCGAGCTGCGCGATCTCGAGCAGAGCCATCCCGAGCTGGTCACCCCCGACTCGCCGACCCAGCGGGTCGGCGGCGAGCCGCTCTCGGCCTTCGCCACCGTGGAGCACCTGGCCCCCATGCTCAGCCTCGACTCCGACGCTTCGCGGGCCGCGGTGGAGAGGTTCGACGAGCGGGTGCGCAAGGCGGTCGGCGATCGGGCGACCGTCGACTATGTGGTCGAGCCGAAGCTCGACGGGGCGTCGCTCGAGCTGGTCTATCGCGACGGCGTCTTGAGCGGCGCCGCCACCCGCGGCGACGGCCTGCGCGGCGAGGCGATTCTC
>JAHEKO010000382.1 GCA_024638355.1 Acidobacteriota bacterium | reverse complement strand
ACGCTTGGCGCCTCTGTGCTATGTTCCCCGACCGGCTCGGGAATGAACCGGCGCCGCCACCACGTTTGACCCCACCATGGCCAGAGATCTGATCATCGTCGAGAGCCCGACCAAGACCAAGACGCTCAAGAAGTTCCTGGGCGGCGACTACTCCATCGAAGCGTCGGTCGGCCACATCCGCGACCTCGAGAAGAAGGACCTCGGCCTCGGTGAGAACTACGAGCCGCGCTACCGCATCCTGCCCGAGAAGCAGGACGTGGTGAAGAAGCTCCGGCAGGCGGCGAAGAAGGCCAAGACCGTCTACCTGGCTCCCGATCCGGATCGCGAGGGCGAGGCGATCGCCTGGCACATCGCCCAGGTGCTCGACAAGGAGGAAGAGGACATCCGCCGGGTGACCTTCAACGAGATCACCCGCTCGGCGGTGATGCGCGCGCTCGAGAGTCCGGGCACGATCGACTTCCGCAAGGTCGAGGCGCAACAGACGCGGCGGGTGCTCGACCGGCTGATGGGCTTCAAGCTCTCGCCGCTCCTGTGGGACAAGGTCAAGCGCGGCCTCTCGGCCGGACGGGTGCAGTCGGTGGCGCTCAAGATGATCTGCGAGCGCGAGGCCGAGATCGACGCCTTCCAGCCGGTCGAATACTGGGTGATCGGCAGCGACCTCAAGGCTGCGGAGAAGCCGATCTTCCACGCCCGCCTGCACAAGATCGACGGCAAGAAGGCCGAGGTGGGGAACGGCGAGGCCGCCGCCGAGATCGTGGCGGCGCTCGAGAGCGGCAGCTACAAGGTCGCGACGATCGAGAAGAAGGAGTCAAAGCAGAACCCGTCGCCGCCCTTCATCACCAGCCGCCTGCAGCAGGAGGCGTCGCGCCGCTTCGGTTTCTCGGTCAAGCGCACGATGTCCCTCGCCCAGAGGCTCTACGAAGGCCGCGACATCGGCAGCCGCGGCTCGGTCGGTCTCATCACCTACATGCGGACCGACTCGACCCGGGTGGCCGAGGAGGCGATCGCCGGCGTTCGCGAGTTGATCGTCTCGAGCTACGGCAAGGACAAGCTACCGCCGAAACCCAACTACTACCGCTCGAAGAAGGGAGCGCAAGACGCCCACGAGGCGATTCGCCCCACCACCTTCGACATCACTCCCGAGATCGCGGACCGCTACCTGAAGCCGGAGGAAGCCAGGCTCTACCGGCTGATCTGGGACCGCTTCGTCGCTTCGCAGATGGTGCCGGCGCGCTTCGACGTGACCCGCGCCGACATCGCGGTCGACCGCTACACGCTGCGCGCCCAGGGCAAGGTGATGAAGGACCCGGGCTTCCTCTCGGTCTACGAGGAGGTGCGCAAGGCGAAGGCGGCCGAGAGCGGCACCGAGCCGAAGAGGGGCGACACGCTGCTGCCGCCGCTCGCCGAGGGCGACGGGCTCGCGCTCGAGAAGGTGTCGAGCGAGCAGAAGTTCACCAAGCCGCCGGCGCGCTTCAGCGAGGCGACGCTGGTGCGAGCGCTCGAAGACAACGGCATCGGACGTCCGTCGACCTACGCCAGCATCTTGTCGACGCTCAGCGACCGCGAGTACGTGGACCGGATCAAGCGTCGCTTCCATCCGTCGGCGCTCGGCAAGGTGGTCAACCGGCTGCTCCAGGCGGGCTTCTCGGACATCATCAACGAGGGCTACACCGCGCGCCTGGAGACCGAGCTCGACAAGATCGAGGATGGCGACCTCGACTGGCGCGGCGCTCTGGCGGAGTTCGACACCAAGTTCACCAAGGACCTCGAGACCGCCGGCAGCGAGATGCCGGACGTCAAGCGCGAGGGCGTGCCGGTCGACGGCGAGTGCCCGGAGTGCGGCTCTTCCCTGGTCATGCGCTTCGGCCGCTACGGCGGCTTCATCGGCTGCAGCACCTACCCCGATTGCAAGTACACCCGCGATATCGAGGTGCCCGGCGACGACGGCGACGACGGCGAGTCGACCTCCGAGGAGGAGATCCCGCCCTGCGACAAGTGCGGCAAGCCGATGGTCAAGCGGCGAAGCCGCTACGGCACCTTCTACGGCTGCTCCGGCTACCCCGACTGCAAGAACATCTTGCGTACCGGCCCGGCAGCCGAGAAGCCCAAGGGCACCGGCATCCAGTGCCCCGAGTGCAAGGAGGGCGAGATCCTCGAAAAGAAGTCGCGCCGCGGCAAGATCTTCTTCTCGTGCGGGCGCTACCCCGACTGCAAGTTCGCGCTGTGGAACAAGCCGGTCGAGGAGGCCTGCCCCCAGTGCGACTTCCCGCTGCTGACCCACAAGGTGACCAAGAAGAAGGGTCCGCACCTGGTCTGCCACAAGAAGGAATGCGACTATGAGCGCATTCTCGCGGACGAACAGCCCGAAGAGGCGGCCGCCAAATCCTAGGTAGCGCCCCCACCTGTGGGGGGCGATCCGATCGGGGCTTGTTCCGCCGCCCGGCGCCGGTCCGGCGCTACAATCGGCGGCGATGACCGGGCCCGTCCAGATCATCGGCGGCGGCCTCGCCGGCAGCGAGTGTGCCTGGCAGCTCGCCAGCCGCGGCGTGCCGGTGGTGCTCTGGGAGATGCGCCCGCGCAAGACGACGCCGGCGCACTCGACCGGCAACCTGGCCGAGCTGGTCTGCAGCAACTCGCTGAGGAGCGACGATCCGTTGCACGCCGCCGGGCTTCTGAAGCGCGAGATGGAGGCGTTCGACTCGCTGATCGTAGGCGCTGCGCGGGCCGCCGCGGTGCCGGCCGGGAGCGCCCTGGCGGTCGATCGCGAGATCTTCGCCGAGCGGGTGACCGGCACCCTGGCCGAGCATCCGCTGATCGAGCTGCGCCGGGACGAGGCGGTCGAGATCCCCGCGGGCGACGTCGTCGTCGCCACCGGACCGCTCACCTCCGAGGCGATGTCGGCCGCCCTGGCCAAGATCCTGGGCAGCGACTACCTCTACTTCTACGACGCCATGGCGCCGATCGTCGAGACCGACAGCCTCGACCACTCCAAGCTCTTCTGGGCCTCGCGCTACGGCAAGGGCGACGACGACTACCTCAACGCGCCGATGAGCGAGGCGGAGTATCTCGCCTTCCACCGCGCGGTGACCGAAGCCGAGGTGCTGCCGCTTCACGACTTCGAGCGCGAGCTCTTCTTCGAGGGCTGCCTGCCGATCGAAGAGCTGGCGCGCCGCGGCGTCGATACGCTCCGCTTCGGTCCGATGAAACCGGTCGGCCTCACGCCGCCCGACGGCCGGCGGGCCCACGCGATCGTTCAGCTCCGCCAGGAGAACCTGGCGAAGAGCCAGCTCAATCTGGTCGGCTTCCAGTCGCGGATGAAGTGGCCGGAGCAGAAGCGCGTGCTGCGCATGATCCCCGGCCTCGAAGGCGCGCGCTTCACCCGCATGGGCCAGATCCATCGCAACACCTTCATCAACTCGCCCACCCATCTGAGTCCGTTCTTCCGGCTCAAGCGGCGGCCGCCGGTGCGCCTCGCCGGCCAGATCACCGGGGTCGAAGGCTACCTCGAGTCGGCGGCCACCGGCCTGATGATCGGCCTCTATCTGGCGCTCGAGCGGCGCGCCGAGGCCGCGCGCGGACCCGAGCCGCTTCCGGCGGCCACCGCCCTCGGCGCCCTCGTTCGCCACTTGACGGAATCCGACGCTCGTCACTTCCAGCCCGCCAACGTCAACTACGGCCTCTTTCCCGAGCTCGAGGGCCGCATCCGGCGCAAGGAGCGGCGTCGCGCTCACGCGCGGCGGGCACGGACCGCCCTGACCGCATGGGCCGCCCGCCACCGGCTCGCGCTGTCCGGCGCGGATGCCGAGCCGGCGCCGCCCGTCCTCGCGCGAGCCCGAACGTGAAACGGCTCATCGAGCGCTACCTAGAGCACCTGCGCGACGAGCGCGGCCTCTCCACCCACACGCTGCGCGCCTACGGCGGCGATCTCGAGCGCTTCCTCGATTTCCTGGCCTTCGACTTTCTCGCCCGCGACGCGGCCGACATCCGGCCCCTGGACGCCGACGCCCTGGCCGTCCGCTCCTTTCTGGCCCATCTCAGCCGCGAGGGCGTCGGGCGCCGCACCCAGGCGCGAGCGCTGTCGAGCGTTCGCGGCCTGCTCAAGTTCGCCTGCCGCGAGGGCCTGATCGACGAGAACCCGGCCGCCGGGGTGCGCACTCCCAAGCAGTCGCGCAAGCTCCCCCGCCATCTGAG
>JAHEKO010000381.1 GCA_024638355.1 Acidobacteriota bacterium | reverse complement strand
GTCGCCGACGGCTCGCGAGTGCTCGTCTCGACCGAGGTGGCCGCCGCGAAGCTGCTGCCCGCGATCCGGGTTCAGCGGGTCTACGACCGGGTCGAGATCATCCCCTGGGCCGTTCCGGACTGACCGCGCCCGGGCGCCGGGGAGACGCGGGAGCCGCCTTGACAGGTACTCCTCGAGGGGGCATTGTTGCGCGGCTCGAGCCGAACATGTTGCGAGTGATCCCAGAAGACGGCGCCCAGCGCCGGGCCCTGCAGCTTGGCCGGCCCGTCGAGCTGCGGCGAGGTTTCCACGCGCGCGAGTGGGACGGCGAGAATCACTTTCGTTGGATGGGAGGGGCGGGCGTCTTGGGCCTCGAACCGGTCGCCGAGCCGAGCTTTCTCGAGCTCTCGGTCCGCTCGAGCTTTGCCGATCTGTCGCAGGTCCTGACCGTTGCGGCGGGCGAGGTAGTAGGGGAGTTTCCGCTGATCGCCGGCTGGATGCAGCTCTCCGTTTCGTTGCCGGCGCACGCCGACGAGGTCGTTCTCGAGCTCAACAAGCTCTTTCCCCGCCACTACTATCCCGGCGATGCCCGCAGCCTGGGCGCTCAGGTGCGGGGCGTGCGGCACCATCGCCAGCCGGAGCGCCACGGGCACGTGACGCGGCAGCACGCCAACGCCCTCCTGAACACCCGCGAGCTGCTCGACGGCGCGACCCGGCTCGAATCGACGCCGCCCGCACTCGGCATCGACATGTACGGTGTCTGCAACGTCAAACCGCCCTGCGTCTACTGCGAGTGGGACGCGTCGAAGGACCTCGAGGGCGCCAACGTCGACACCCCGTTCACCGCGGAGACGCTGCGCGAGTACGGTGCGTTCTTCGACAACGCCCACGAGCTGACCAACTGCTCGATCGGCGAGCCGTTCATGATGAGGAACTTCGACGCGCTGCTCGACGTCTTCGGCAGTCAGGGCAAGGTGCTCGAGCTGACCACCAACGGCCAGATCCTGACCGATCGCAACATCGAGCGCTTGCTCGGTCGAACGATCAACCTCTATATCTCGCTCGATGCCGGCACCGCCGCCACCTACGCCAAGCTGCGCAACGACACGTTCGACAAGATCCTGGCCAACATCCGCCGCCTGGTCGAAGCCCGCAAGGCGGCGGGCGGCCTGCCGAGGATTCACATCGTGTTCATGCCGATGCGAGTCAACCTGCACGAGCTCGAGGCGTGCGTCGAGCTGTGCGCCGACCTCGAGGTCGACCGCCTGGTTCTGCGGCCGCTGAACTTCTCGGAGTGGATCGACCTGCGGTGGCAGCGTGACGGCTATACGTTCGACTACCAGAACGAGCTGCTGCCCTTCGACGAGCTGGTGGCGGCGAGCGCCCGAGCCGCCGAGCACTGCGCCCGGTACGGCGTGGTGCTCTCCGATCAGATGGACTTCGGCGGAGTCGAGAGCGGTTTCGTCGCCGAGTTTGCCGAGGAAGGTGGTGCGGACTCCGCGGCGGTCGGGGACTCGGCGGCCGCCGTCGAGGCGGAGCCGCCGCCGGCCGCGGTGGCGTCGGAGTCCGTGCCGGAAGCCGGCGACGCGGCGCAGGACGACGTCGCCCCCTCGCTGGGCCAGGAGCTGGAGCCGATCTGCACCGAGCCGTGGCGCAAGCTCTACATACTGCGCCGGGGCGTCCTCCCGTGCTCCTACGGCGGCTCGCTCGGCGCGATGCAGGACTACCGCGAAGTCTGGAACTCCGAAGAGATGGCTCACATCCGCTCGGAGCTGGCCGCCGGCCGCTTTCCACAGTACTGCCTCGAAGCGCCTTCCTGTCCGATCGTCCGGCGATCGATCCACGGTGGCAAGCTGCCGCTTTGGCAGAGCCTGTCGCTCGGTGTCTCGTCGAGGTGGCACCGCTTCGCGCGGGCTACGTCGGAGGGCTGGAAGAGCAAGCTCGCCTGGCCGGTCAAGGCGCCGATCGGACTCGCCCTCGAGGCGCGCCGCGACCCGGCCGCGGCGGCACGTCGCGTCGCCCGGCGGCTCGGCTTCGGCGCGCGCGAGACCTAGGCGGCCCGGCCCGATCGGCCGGCGGCTACTCCTTCCACGGGTTGCAGGCGAAGACCGCGATCTCGGGCCAGAGCGCACGGCGATCGGCCGCGAGGGCGGACATTACGGCGTCGGCGATGTCGGGCGCGTAGAGCTTGTTCGGATTGTCGCGGCCCGTTTTGCCGCCCCAGTTGGTCTGGACCTCGGAGGGGCAGACCGAGATCACCCGGATGTCGTGGGGCCGCAGCTCGGCTTGCCAGCACTGGCTGATGCCGCGCACCGCCCACTTGCTGGCCGAGTAGGCGGTGCCGCCCGCGTGGCCCTTCATGCCCGAGGTGGAGGCGACGTTGACGATGTCGCCCTCGCCCTGCTCCTTCATCATCGGCACGATCCGGTTGGTCAGATCCACCAGGCCGAAGACGTTGGTCTCGAACAGCCGGCGCATCTCGTCGACGTCCACCGCGCCGATCGGAGCGCCGTAGCCCCAGCCGGCATTGTTGATCAGGACGTCGACTCCGCCCAGCTTCTCTACGCTCTCCGCCACCGTCCGGGCGTTGTCGTCGGCACTCGCTACGTCGGCGCGCAGGCCGAAGGCGCCGGTGCGGCCGACGACCTCTTCGATCAGCTCCTCGTTGCGGCCGGTGAAGAGAACCCGGGCGCCCGCCGCGCGGGCCGCCTCGACCAGCGCCGCGCCGATGCCCTGGCTGCCGCCGGTGATCAGGAAACGTCTCGCTTGCATGGCTTCTCCTTGTCGGCCGCCGTGGGCGGCTCTGGGCTGGGCGCTCCGGCTCCGGGCTCTAGTCGGGCTGCGGAACCACTCGGATGTAGTCGATCGGCGTGTCCCAGCCGTCCGGGTATCGTTTCTCGGCCTCCTCGTTGGAGACCGCCGGCAGGATGATCACGTCGTCGCCCGGCTTCCAGTTGACCGGGGTAGCGACCTGGTGCTGGCTGGTCAGCTGCATCGAGTCGATGACGCGAAGGACCTCGTCGAAGTTGCGGCCGGTGCTCATCGGGTAGGTGAGGGTGAGCTTGACCTTCTTGTCGGGCCCGATCACGAACACCGACCTCACGGTCTGGTTGTCGACCGCCGTTCGCTCGCCCGCCTCGCCGCTCTCCTCGGCGGGCAGCATGTCGAACAGCTTGGCGACTTCGAGGTCGGTGTCGCCGATCATCGGATAGCCGACCGGGTGCCCCTGGGTGCGCGAGATGTCCTCCTTCCAGCGCTGGTGGTCTTCCACCGTGTCGACGCTCAGACCGATGATCTTGGTGTTGCGCCGGGCGAACTCGGCCTCGAGGCCGGCCATGTAGCCCAGCTCGGTGGTGCAGACGGGGGTGAAGTCCTTGGGGTGCGAAAACAGCACGGCCCAGCTGTCGCCTATCCAGTCGTGGAACCGGATTTCGCCTTCGGTGGTCGGCGCGGTGAAGTCGGGTACCTCGTCTCCAATTCGCAGTGCCATGTGGAATCCTCCTCTGACTTTCGTCAACGCTCCCGGGGAGCCGCCGCCCCGGGCTCCTCGGCCGACGAGTCTAGCAAGCTGTCCTCAGTCGCGGCCGGCAGCCGCTCGAACAGCCGCACCACCACGACCAGCGCGGCGAGCAGCAGCAGCGAGCCGAGGAAGAAGGGCGCGCCCGGCAGATGAACCACCGCGGACTGTGAGGTGAAGTAGCCGAACAGTCCGGCGGTGAAGACCAGAGGTGAGACGACGGCGGTGAGGCTCATCAGCGATGTCAGACCGCCCTGGACCTTGCCCTGGTCCGAGGGGCTGACCGAGCCGGCGACCAGGCCCTGCAGGGCGGGGCCGGCGATTCCGCCGAGCGATCCGAAGACGATGATCGGCAGCATCATCCAGCCCTGGGTGGCGAGCCCGTAGCAGAAGAAGGCGAGCGCCGAGACGCTCACCCCCGCCACTACCGTCTTGCGCTCGCCCAACCGGCCGATCACCGGTTTGACCAGAGTGCCGTGAACGATCGCCGCCATCACGCCCACCAGCGCCAGCGTCAGGCCGTTGGTCCGCTCGTCCCAGCCGAAGCGGTAGCCGGTGTAGAGGACCCAGACGGTCTCGAGCCCGCGCTGCGCGAGGAACAGGAAGGCGAACGCCACGACCAGACCGGAGACCAGCGGATAGCGGCGCAGGACCGCCAGCGTGCCGAGCGGGTTGGCCCGGCGCCAGTCGAAGGCATCGC
>JAHEKO010000380.1 GCA_024638355.1 Acidobacteriota bacterium | reverse complement strand
TGAAACCACAGCATCTTGTGGATTGCTTGACAAGGGGATCAACATCTTGTACTTTCTGGCCGCCTCACGACATGCCCAGCGGGTTGCCGCAACGAGTCACAGCGGTAGGTCAGGGCGTTCGGATCACGGCCCGAAAACGGCACTGAATCCAAGGCTTGTGGCGGAAGCGAGTCGGCTCTTTCGACAAGTCGCCGGCTGGGGGAGGAGTGCGCGCCGAGTGCCGACGTAGGTCCAATGGAGTTCTGTGAGATGGTGCGGCCCGAAAGCTCAGGACAGTCAGCGATTCACCCCGATGGAGCCGGTGCTCCTCGCGGTGGAGGTGCTCCCGTTGGAGCAGGCGACCGGTGCGGACGGAGAGCCGATTCTCGAATCTTTGCTTATCGAACGAGGGTGCTCAGATGCAGGTGACCAGGGTCGTCAAACGAACGGGTGAGATCGCCGACTTCGACGAGGAGCGGATCCGAACGGCCATCCTGAAGGCGGTCGAGGCCACCGGCAACGAGCTCTCCCCGGCGGAGGTCGACGGCGTCGTCATGAGCGTCGTCGGCGAGATCCAGAGCCGCTTTCGCGAGTTCTTCCCCAACGTCGAGAACATCCAGGACCTGGTCGAGAAGCACCTGGTGCTCGCCGATCATTACGAGATCGCCAAGGCGTACATCCTCTATCGCGCGGAGCGCCGCAAGGTCCGCCAGCAGGCGCGCGAGCGGGCGATCGAGGACGCGCGGCTCGGCAAGCTGACCGTCACCAAGCGCGACGGCCGCACCGTTCTCTTCAACGTCAAGAAGATCTCGCAGCACATCCGCAAGGTGGGTGGCGAGCTGGTCGAAGACATCGACATCGACCTCCTCGTGCGCGAGGTCATCAACAACGTCTACGACGGCATCGAGACCGAGAAGATCCAGAAGGCGTTGGTGCTGGCGGCGGCCTCGTTCATCGAGCGCGATCCCGCCTACACCTACCTCGCCGCGCGCTTTCTGCTGCAGCAGGTCTACAAGGAGGTGATCGGGCGCTCGATCCAGGGGAAGGACCTCGACGCGGCCTGTCGCGAGGCGTTCAGGGAAGGGATTCGCGCGGGCGCGCGTAACGGCTCGCTCGACCCGCGCATGAACGAGTTCGACCTCGAGCTCCTGGCGGCGAGCCTCAAGCCCGAGCGCGACCAGCTCTTCCAGTACCTGGGCGTTCAGACGCTCTACGATCGCTACTTCCTGCGCGACGGCGCGAAGAGCGTCGAGACGCCGCAGGCCTTCTGGATGCGGGTCGCGATGGGCCTGGCGATCGAGGAGCCCGAGCGCGAAGAGCGGGCGCTCGAGTTCTACGAGCTGTTGTCGAACCTCTTCTACGTGGCGTCGACGCCGACGCTCTTCCACGCCGGAACCTCACACCCGCAGCTCAGCTCCTGCTACCTGACGACCATCGAAGACGATCTGGAGCACATCTTCAAGTCGCTGGGGCAGAACGCCCAGCTGTCGAAGTGGTCCGGTGGGCTCGGCAACGACTGGTCGAACATCCGCGCGACCGGCGCCCGCATCCACAGCACCAACGTCGAGAGCCAGGGCGTCGTGCCGTTCCTGAAGATCGCCAACGACGTGACGATGGCGATCAACCGCAGCGGCAAGCGGCGCGGCGCGACCTGCGCCTACCTCGAGACCTGGCACTACGACATCGAGGACTTCCTCGATCTGCGCCGCAACACCGGTGACGAGCGCCGCCGCACCCACGACATGAACACGGCCAACTGGATCCCCGACCTGTTCATGAAGCGGGTCGCCGAAGACGGCGAGTGGACGCTCCTGTCGCCCGACGAGGCGCCCGATCTGCACGACCTCTACGGCCGGGCGTTCGAGGAGCGCTACCAGGCCTACGAGGCGCAGGCGCGGAACGGAGAGCTGGAGCTCTTCAAGGTCGTCCAGGCGCGCAGCCTCTGGCGCAAGATGCTGACGATGCTGTTCGAGACCGGCCACCCGTGGATGACTTTCAAAGACGCCTGCAACGTGCGCTCGCCGCAGGACCACGCCGGGGTCGTCCACAGCTCGAACCTGTGCACCGAGATCACGCTCAACACCTCGGCCGCGGAGACCGCGGTCTGCAACCTGGGCTCGGTCAACCTCGCGCGCCACATCACCGAAGGCGAGCTCGATGCCGAGCGGCTCGGCCGCACCGTGCGGACCGCGATCCGGATGCTCGACAACGTCGTCGACATCAACTTCTATCCGACCCCGGAATCGAGGGCCTCGAATCTCAAGCACCGCCCGATCGGCCTCGGCCTGATGGGCTTCCAGGACGCTCTCTTCAAGATAGACGTCCCGTTCGAGTCGCCGCGGGCGCTCGAGCTGGCCGACCGGGTGCAGGAGGTCGTCTCCTACAACGCCATCCTCGCGTCGTCGCAGCTGGCCGCGGAGCGCGGCGCCTACCCGTCGTACAACGGCTCGAAGTGGCACCGCGGCATCTTCCCGCTCGACACCGTCGATCTGCTGGAAGCCGAGCGCGGCGTGCCGGTGGAGGTCTCGCGGGCGCAGCATCTCGACTGGACGCCGGTGCGCGAGCACGTGAAGAAGCACGGCATGCGCAACTCCAACACGATGGCCATCGCGCCGACCGCGACGATCTCCAACATCGCCGGCTGCTTCCCTTGCATCGAGCCGATCTTCAAGAACATCTACGTCAAGGCGAACATCAGCGGCGAGTTCACGGTGGTGAACTCGTATCTGGTCGAGGATCTGAAGGAGCTCGGCCTGTGGGGCGAGGAGATGCTCGAGCGGCTCAAGTACTGCGACGGCAACGTGCGACTCATCGACGATCTGCCGGAGAGCCTGCAGGACAAGTACAAGGAGGCCTTCGAGATCGATCCGCTCTGGTGCATCAAGCTCACCGCGGCGCGCAGCAAGTGGATCGACCAGAGCCAATCGCACAACGTGTTCGTCAAGGGCACCTCGGGCAAGTTGCTCTCCGACATCTACATGGCGGCGTGGCGCGGCGGGCTCAAGACCACCTACTATCTGCGCACGCTGGCGGCGAGCCAGATCGAGAAGTCGACGGTCGACGCGTCGAAGTACGGCTACACGCAGAAGCGCGAGTACGACAGCGTCGCCCCCGCAGCGGCCACGGTCGCCGCCGAGACGGCGGGCGAGCCGGACCTGGAAAACGATGGAACGCGGCCATCAGAGGCAGCGGCCCCGCCGCAGCTCTGCCGGATCGACGATCCTGAATGTGAATCTTGCCAATAGAGGAAGAGGGCGAATGCCGATCATCAACAACTCGAAGACCGATCCCAACAAGATCCTGCCGATCCAGTACCCGTGGGCGCGCGAGTACTACAAGAGCGGTGTGGCCAACAACTGGACGCCCGAAGAGGTGTCGATGCAGAAGGACGTCGAGCAGTGGAAGGCCCCGGGCTTCCTGTCGAGCACCGAGCGCCGGCTGATCTTGTGGAATCTCGGCTTCTTCTCGACCGCCGAGTCGCTGACCGCGAACAACATCGTGCTGGCGGTCTACAACCACGTGACCAACCCCGAGTCACGCCAGTACCTCCTGCGGCAGGGCTTCGAGGAGGCGATTCACACCGACACCTTCATCTACTGCTGCGACTCGCTGGGCCTCGATCCCGACGAGATCTACAACATGTACAACACGATCCCGTCGATCGAGGAGAAGGACACCTTCGTGGTCGACCTGACCAAGAGCGTCTTCGACCCGACGTTCACGACCGAGGGCGATGAGAACACCCGCAAGTTCGTGCGCGACCTGGTCGGCTACTACGTGATCATGGAGGGCATCTTCTTCTACGCCGGCTTCGCCATGATGCTGGCGCTCAAGCGGCAGGGGAAGATGGTGGGCATCGGCGAGCAGTTCGAATACATCATGCGCGACGAGAGCCTGCACCTGGCCTTCGGCTGCGACCTGATCAAGACGATCCGCGACGAGAACCCCCAGATCTGGACCAAGGAATTCCAGGACGAGATCGTCGACCTGGTGCGCCAGTCCGTCGAGCTCGAGAAGCGCTACGCCCACGACGCCTGCCCCGAGGGCCTCTTGGGGATCAACGCCTCGAAGTTCAGCCAGTACGTCGAGTTCGTCGCCGACCGCCGGCTCGAGCGCCTCGACCTGCCCAAGATCTACCGCCAGGAGAACCCCTTCCCCTGGATGTCGCAGGCGACCGATCTGACGAAGGAGAAGAACTTCTTCGAGACCCGGGTCACCGAGTA
>JAHEKO010000379.1:1629-4208 GCA_024638355.1 Acidobacteriota bacterium | reverse complement strand
ACCGGGGGCGGCGGCGGCAGGTTCCCCGCCAGCGGCGGCTCGAAGCCCGCGCCGGAGTTCGGCGGCGGATTCTCTCCACCGTAGGGGCTCTGGGCATCGCTCACCACGTTCGCCGGCAAGGTGCCCCGGTCGGCGATGTCCTCGATCCGGAAGCCGCCGGCGAGAACGGTCGAGCGGTTGCCCGACTCGAAGATGGCCGCGTAGACGGTCTTGCCGTCGGGGCCGACGGCCAGTGCCCGCGGCTCCTCGGCCTCGATCTCGACGCTGCGCGGCGAGCGCGAGAGCTCGGCGGGGTCGAAAACCAGCACGCGGTCGACCGCCGTGCAGGAGACGAAGGCACGCTCGGGCGAGCCGGCGAAGACGACGTCGGCGGGCTCGTCGAGGGTCTGCAGCGTAGCCCGCACTCTCCGCGTCGCGACATCGACGACGCTGACGCTGTCCGAGAGCTGGTTCACCACCCAGACCTCGTCGTTCGAGCGGAAGCGCGCCGAAACCGGGTCGAGGCCGACGGCGATCGAGGCGATCCGCCGCGGCCGGCCGTCCGCGACGTCGAAGAGGAGCAGCCGGTGATCCGCGGTGTTGACAGCGGCCAGCGTGTTGCGGTCGGGGCTCAGGTCGAGCGGGTGGACCTGCGGGGTCTCGAAGTTGACGAAGCCGGCGGCGGACGCGGGCGGCGCGGCGGCGAAGAGGGCGAGGAATAGGGCGAGGACTACCAGGCGCATCGGGGGTCTTCCCGTAGGAGCCCGGAACTGCCGAGAATCCCGCGCTCGAGCCGCGGCAAGCCTACCAGCCGTACCCCAGCAGCACGCCGAGCTGGAAGTAGTCGGCGTCGCCCTTCTCGTCAAAGATCGTTACGTCGGTGCCGGTCACCAGGCGGGCGTCGAGGCCCACGTTGAAGCTCCGCCCGATCCGCCAGGCGAGGCCGCCGTTGACGTATAGGCCGGACGACTGGTCGTCTTGCGAGGCGCCGATGAAGCCCCTGGACGAGCTCTTCTCGGCGTCGAGAAAGGCCACGCCGCCGCCCAGATAGGGCCGGAAGCGCTGGTCCGTCTCCGGCCGCCAGAGAACGCCCAAGCTCAACTCGCCGATCATCGACTCGATCACTGCGCCGGGGAGCTGTGGCGGAGGACCGCAGCGCAGACAGCCGCCGACGACGTCCTCAGTACCGCCCGAGCCGTAGAGGCCGATGGCGATGTTGACCGGCCAGGCGTCCTTACCGAAGTCGAAGTTGATGCCGAAGACGCCATGGTCCTCGGCGGGGCGCCAGTAGTCGTCGTCCAGGCCGCGGCCGCCGAGGATGAAGTTGATGTTGCCCTCGGCGAGCGCCCAGCCGGGAGCGAGCAACGCGGCCAGCGCCAGCAGAATCAGGATTCTCTTCATGCCGCTTCTCCTTTCGTCGAATACCCGTTATCTGTCTCTTCCGGCCTGCCGGTACCCACCGCGCGCGAGCTTCGCGGCCGCCTGCTGCACGTATTTTTCGCTGGCGTTGCGGCCGCACTCGATCCGCTCCTCGGCGTCTTCGAGGAAGAACTGCACTCGGACGCTCGCGTTGGCGGCGCGCTGACCGTAGTCGTCGTCGAAGTGGTAGTGCTGGCTCGCCTCCGACTCCTGATGGAGGATCTTGAAGTGGGTGTAGCCGGCGGCGACGCAGAGCGACGCGACCTTCTCGTAGACCAGCCGCTGGGCCTGACCGCGGCTCGTCCAGAACTTGACCTTCACCCGATGACTGACGATGAACATGTCGTCGTCGAGCCGGTCGAAGGTGATGACCGCGCCCGCGAGCTGGGGCGCGATCAGGGCGGCGATGCCGATCAGGATGGCGATCTTGGTGGCTTTCATCGTGAGACCTCCTGCGTGTCGTTGCGACGATCGGCCGTCGCGCGGAAGGTAGGTGCAAGGTCCGGACCCGGACGCGCACACCCCGCACCCGGCCAAGAAGGGTCAACTCCCGCCTGTCTCTTCACCTCTCGGCTTCGCCCGGAGCGGCGGCCCGCCGCTCGCCGGGTGTCGGTTTCCGCTCACGGGTGTACGGAAACCCATACACCCGGCCGAGTGATGGCGGCGTCGCCACCGCGAGAAAACCTCGACCGCCGCATGGCACCACCCTTGCGCCTAACGGGATCACCCATGACCCTCGGACGACCCTAGAATGGAGGCGACCATGCAACGCGGCCCAATCTGGGTGCTGCTCTTGTTCCTCTCGACCGCGCCGCTCGCGGCGCAGCCGACGGCCGATCCCGGACCGCCGCGCTTCGCGCTCGAGACGATCACCGTCGAGAACGCCGAGAAGATCTCGCCCGAGATCCTGATATCGGAATCGCTCCTCGAGACCGGCGGCTCGTACACCGAGTCGGAGCTGCGCGACGCGCGCTATCGCATCGTCCGGCTGCCGTTCGTGCTCGACGCCGAGTTCTCGCTGCGCAAGGGCTCGGAACGGGGACTCTACGAGCTGGTGATCGAGGTCGAAGAGACCCGGCGCTGGTTCTTCGGTGTCGACTTCGAGCTCACGAGGTGGGTTCCCGGTATCTCGTTGAGCCGCCGGCTGATGAGCGAGATCGAGGCGACCTCCGCCACCCTGG
>JAHEKO010000379.1:0-1529 GCA_024638355.1 Acidobacteriota bacterium | reverse complement strand
TGGCGCGACGTGCGCTGGGAGAACGAGGCCGAATACCGCTACGAGTCGACGTCGCCCAGCTTCGGCCAGCCCGACAACCCGCTGCGCGGCTACCGGCTCAGCACCGGCATCGCCTTCCGCAACACCTGGGGCCTCTTCCGCTTCACCCTCAGCTATCTCGACCTGGACGTGCAGCGATGAGGTCGAGGAGCGCGACCCGCGTCCTGCCGCTGGTCCTTCTGCTGCTCGGCGCCGCGCCGGTGCCGGGCGGCGACGTGAAGCTCGAGCTCGAGCCCGAGCGCGGCGTCGTCCTGTCGGGCCTGCCCCCGATCCTGGCCGAAGACGAAGTGCGCAAGCAGCTCACCACGGGCCTCACGACGACGTTTCTCTTCCGCTTCGCGCCGCCGCGGCGCGACGATCCCGCCGGCGCCCGTATCGAGGTGCGCTACGAGCTGTGGGACGAGGTGTTCCACCTCTCGGTGCTGACCGCCGACGGCCGCAGCGAGGGCGAGGTGCTGTCGAGCTTCGAGGAGCTCGCGGCCTGGTGGCGGGAGCTCCGGGTTCTGGTCATGCGGCTCGAGACGATGCGTGCTCTCGAGCCCGAGGTGCGCCTGGTGCTCGACGTGATCCCCTTCTCCCAGGCCGAGCGCGACGACACCGAGCGCTGGTTCTCGGAGACCATCGGCGCCGCGGCCCGCAGCGGCGACGAAGAGTCCGATCGCTCGCCCGACGACCGGGAGGAGTCGCTGGGCAGGGTGCTGTCGGTGATGATCGCCACCTCGATCCAGCGCCGCGCCCTCACCTCCTACGAATGGGCGCTGCGGCTGCCCGGAGAGAGTCCGCCATGAGACTACGTACCTCCCTCCTCTCGGTGGTCGTCCTGGTCGGGGCGGCCGCGCTGGTCTTCAACCTCTTTCAGCGCCAGCTCTCCGCCGCGTCGTTCGCCTTCGGCGTGCCCAGCGAGGTGCTGGCCGAGCTGGAGGCATCGCTCGACGATCAGCGCCAGCTCGCCCGGCTCGATTCGGCCCGCGAATCGACCTACCGGGCGCGCTTCGACGCGCTCGAGACGACGGTGCACCGCCTACAGATCCTCGAGCACAACCGCGACCGCCTCGCCCGCCGCTACGAGCTGATCCTGCTCGCCGTCTTCACCGCCACCGTGGTCCTCGTCGCCGGCAGCTACGCCTGGCGGCAGAGCCGGCTGGCGCCGCGTCTCGCCCGGCTACAGACCGCGCTGACCGATCTCGCCAGCGGCCGCACCGATCTTCGGCTCCACGAAAAGGGTCGCGATCCGATAGCTCGGATCGCGTCGATGATCGAGAGCACTTCCCGGGTGATGGCCAGGGACCGCCAGCGCCTCGCCTCGCTCGAGAACCTCGCGGCCTGGCAGGAGGCCGCCCGCCGCCACGCCCACGAGATGCGCACGCCGCTGACCGGCGCCCGGCTGGAGCTCACCCGGGCACGCGATCTCGCCGAGAGGTCGCCGTGCGACGACGCCGCCATCCGGCAGGCCACGGAGAGCGCCATGCAGGAGCTCGACCGGCTCGCCG
>JAHEKO010000378.1 GCA_024638355.1 Acidobacteriota bacterium | reverse complement strand
GGCGCCTCGGGGCAGCTCGCGGCCGCGGCGCTGCTCGGGTCGGGGGAGCTGTGAGCGAGCGCCGGCAGACGATCGTGATCGGCGGCGGCCACAACGGCCTGATCGCCGCGACCCTCCTGGCGCGGGCGGGCGACCGGGTCGTGCTGCTCGAGGGGCGCGACCACCTCGGCGGTCTCGCCGCTTCCGAAGAGTTCCACCCCGGGTACCGGACCGCCGGCATCGATCCCGACACCACCTGCTTTCGTCCCTGGGTGGCCGAGAAGCTCGAGCTGTCGCGGCACGGCCTCGAGTTCGATGGCGAGGAGACGCCGATCTTCTCACCCGCCGCGGCGGAAGACGGCCGGGGCCTGGTGCTCTGGCGCGATCCGGAGCGGGCTCGACCCGAGCTCGGCGACGACGCCGAGGCGTACGCCCGCTACCGCGCCTTCCTCGAGCGCCTCGCCCCCTTCGCGCGCCGGGCCCTCGACCGGGTCCCCGTCGATCTGACCGAGAAGAAGCTCGCGGATCTGTGGACGCTCGGACGCACCGCGGTCGGCCTGCGCATGCTCGGCCGCCGCGACATGATGGAGCTCTTCCGCGTTGGGCCGATGTGCGTCGCCGACTGGCTGCGCGAGTGGTTCTCGACCGACGCGCTGAACGCGACTCTCGCCGCTCCCGCCGTATTCGGCGGCTTCACCGGACCCTGGTCGCCCGGCACGAACGCCAACCTGCTCCTGCACGAGAGCTTCACCGCACCCGGGGTGAGGGGTGGTGCGCCCGCCCTGGTGGCCGCGCTCGAGGCCGCCGCTCGCGCGGCCGGGGTCGAGATCCGCACCGGCGCTCCAGTCGGAAGAATCGAGATCGAGGACCGCGCCGTCCGGGGCGTGAAGCTCGACGGCGGCGAGACGCTCGCCGCCGATCGCATCGCCGCCGCGTGCTGCCCCAAGCACGTGCTGCTCGACCTGGTGCCCGGCGAGCTGCTCACCCTCCGCCTCGAGCACGGCATCACCCATTTCCGCACTCGCGGCACGACCGCCCGGATCCATCTGGCCTTGACCGGCTTTCCGGCTTTCGCCTGCCGGCCCGAGCTCACGCCCGCGCGGGTGCGCATCGCCGAGGGCATAGACGCGCTGGAACGGTCCTTCGATCCGGTCAAGTACCGAAGCTACGGCAGCGAGCCGGCCCTCGAGATCCACGTGCCGACCCTCGCCTCGCCCGACCTCGCGCCCGCGGGCCACCACGTCCTCTCGATCGGCGTGCACTACGTCCCCTACGAGCTGGATGGTGGTTGGAGCGAGGAGAGCCGTGCCGCATTGCTCGAGACGGTGCTCGCCCGGCTGGAGAGCTACGCCCCCGGCATCCGGTCGCTGGTCGTCGGCAGCGAGACCCTAACGCCCGCCGACCTCGAGCGGCGGTACGGTCTTACCGGCGGCCAGATCCACCATGGCGAGCACGGCCTCGACCAGCTCTTCGTACGACCGACTCCCGAGTGCGCACGCTACGCCACGCCGATCGACGGCCTCTATCTGTGTGGCGGAGGAAGCTACCCCGGCGGCGGCATTACCGGCGCGCCGGGCGCCCTGGGCGCCGCCCGCATGCTCTAGCCCAGACCGGGATCGCGCCCCTTTCGCCGAGAGGGGAGTTCCGAATATCTGCACATGCAGCTGACACTTTTTGTCGAGTCCGGGACCGATGACCGCGGAGAAGGGCGGTTCCACCGCGCGTCGACCATGGCACCGGGTTTGCGGCGTCTCCCTGCGGGAGGGACCGCGATGTCAGAGCTCTTTGAGGCCGTTTTCTGTGGTGAGGTTGCCGCCGACGCCGATCCCGAAAGGGTTCGCCGCGAGCTCGAGGATCTGGGCGTCTTGAGCGCCGCGCAGAGCAACGAAGCCTTCGCGGGCCGGCCGGTAGTGCTGCGCGAGGGTCTCACCCGTGAGCAGGCCGACAAGTTCGCGCGCGCGCTGGAGAGCGCGCACGCCCGCTGTCAGGTGCTCTCCGGCGCCTGGCATGCCTGCCCCGCCTGCCATTTCCCGCAGGAGCGGGGCGACGAGTGCTCGAAGTGCGGCCTGATCTTCGCGAAGCGCCGCGAGCGCGACCTGCCGCCCGTCCGCACCCGCCGGGAGATCGCCGCCGATCTCCACGACATCGGCTACAAAAAGTCTCTCGACGACGGCGCGCCGGCCGACGGATAGCAGCCGCCAGCGCTAGCCTGGGCTAGGGGCAGGGCCCGATCGCGACCTCGACGTCGCCGGCCAGCGTGGTGCCATTGCCGAGCGCCACGAGGCTCCCCGCCCGAAGCGTGACGCTCTCCGCGGCGCCGACGGTGAAACCGCCCCCGGTGGTGATCGAGCTCGTCGCCTTGTACTCGTCGGCGAGGCCGTTGTAGGTCGCATCCAGAACGCGGTCGGTCACGCACGACGCACAGCTGTAGATACGAGCGTCGTCGACGAACCAGCCATAGTCGTCGACGGTGAAATCGGTGCCGATATTGAAGCGATAGCGGAACGACTGCCCGGCGAGCGACGCGAGGTCGAGTTGCGACGAGATGTAGCCGAAGCTGTCGGCAACGAAGGCGCTGCGGGTGCCGAGCGGGTTGCCGCAGCAGTTGCTCACCGTGCCGCCGTACGCCTGCCCGGCGACGATCATCCCGCCGCCGTCGGTCCAGCTGGCGCCGCCGTTGGTGCTGTACTCCACGACGCCACCGTCCCAGAAGGAGGTGGTGTTGTCGAAGCCGAAGGAGTGGTTGAACTGCATCCGGGCTCCGACCGGCAGCGCGAGCGCCGGGTCGATGGCGAGCAGCATCGAGCCCGTCACCGGCCGGTCATAACCCCAGAGGCTCTTGTCGCCGCTGGTGGCGAAGGCGCCGAGAAGGCTCGTCGGCTCGTTGCGGCACCAGCCGGTCGGCAGCGTCGTCGGCGGACAGGTCGCGAGGGCCAGACTCTCCATGTCCTCGGCGTGCCACAGCTCGGGCGCCTGGCCCGCCGGGCAGAGCTCGGGCGCCGCCGCCTGGGCGGGCGTGCACGGCCAGGGATCGCTCATCTCCACGGCGAGAAGGGCGTCTTCCACCTCCTCGCAGTCGGCGGCGACGATCCCGGAGGTGCCGATCAGGTCCTCACAGGACTGCAGGACCGCGTTGTGGTGGTCGAGGAAGTCCGACGCCGAGCCCAGGTAGTGGGCTAGAGCGCGATAGTGGATCGCGCCCGCCTTGGTCAGCCCGATGCCCGTGACCGTCTGGCCGTTGTAGGTCCCGCCGTCCACCATCAGGGCGTAGGCGTGATTGGGCACGCCGCTGTTGGAGTGGACACCGCCGGCATCGGTTCCCGGATCCTGGCAGACGAACTGCGCGTCGCTCAGCTTGCCCGGGTCACCGTAGGCCGTCGGAGTCATCATGTCCCGCAGGGGCGACGGCAGCGGCGAGCCGGCGGGGATGTCCTCGCCGATCTGCCAACGGACTCCCGGCGAGTCGTTGCCGGTGCCGTTCGTCAGGTCGACGGTCTCGCCGAAGACATCCGAGTAGGACTCGTTCAGCGCGCCGCTCTGCTGGTAGTAGAAGAGGTTGGCGGTGTGCTCGGTGACCGCGTGGGTGAGCTCGTGGGCGACCACGTCGTCGGCCTGCGAGACACCCTCGCCGTAGACCATCTGCACGCCGTTCCAGAAGGCGTTGCCGTAGGGGCAGTCCGCGGGCGCCGAAGACGGGCAGTAGTGGACCGAGGAGGGAATCGTCGAGCCGGCGTCGTCGAAGCTGTCGCGGCCGTGCTCGGCGAAGAAGTAGTCGTAGGTGTCGCCGGCGTGGTCGTAGGCGTCGTCGGTGTCGGCATCGCCCGTGGCGGGAGCGCCTTCCTGCCGGACCAGAGCGCCGGGCAGATTGCCGAATAGGCCGTCGTTCGGATCGTCGGCGTCGTAGATGTCGCGATCGAGAGCGTCGCTCAGCTGGCTGAAGTGGAGGAGCACCGCGCCGCTCTCGGCGTCGACCCAGAACAGCTCGCGCACATCGTCCTTCCAGGCTTCGACGAACCAGGCCAGCCTCGTCCACCCCCTGCGCCCTTCCAGCAGGCCGCGGTTGAAGAGCTCGAGCCGCGGCTCGCTGAAGCTGGCGCCCTCGATGCCCAGGCGGCGCCGCAGGGTCCGCTCGACCGCGGCGACCGCGGCGACCGGAATCACCCCGGGAGCCGTGGAGATGTGGTCGAGGCCGTCGAGGGTCTTGGCGCTCACCGCCACCACGCCCGCGCCTC
>JAHEKO010000028.1 GCA_024638355.1 Acidobacteriota bacterium | reverse complement strand
ACTACATAGAGCTCAACGAGGCGTTCGCGGCCCAGGCGCTCTACGTGCTGAAGAAGACCGGTTGGCCCAGGGAGAAGGTCAACGTCTTCGGCGGAGCCATCGCCCTCGGACATCCGCTGGGGGCGTCCGGGGCCCGCATCCTGGCGACACTGCTGACGGTTCTCGAGCAGCGCGACGCCACGCGCGGCCTGGCCACCATGTGCATCGGTACCGGCCAGGGAATCGCCACCGTCGTCGAAAGGGGGTAGTCATGTCCGGTACGCAACGCGACATCGAGCGGATCGCCGTCTGTGGCGCGGGGGTCATGGGCAGCCGTCTGGCGGCTCTCTTCGCCAGTGCCGGCTTCGAAGTGTCGCTCTTCGACCTCTCTCGGGAGCTCTCGGAGAGCGGAATCGAGACCGCCGCCAAGGCCCGCCCCGCCGCCTTCTACGCCCCGCGCTTCAAGGAGCGGATCGAGCCGCTCGAGTACGAGAGTCACCTCGACCGGCTGGAGACCTGCGGCTGGGTCGTCGAGGCGATCGCCGAGAACCTGGAGTGGAAGCACGAGCTCTACGGAAAGATCGCACCGCATCTGCGGCCCGATGCCATTCTCACCTCCAACACCTCCGGCCTGCTCGCCGCGGAGCTCGCCGCGGCCCTTCCCTCAGACCTCCAGCGTCGATTCCTCATCACCCACTTCTTCAATCCGCCGCGCTACATGCGCCTGGTGGAGATCGTGCCCGGGCCGCAGACCGAGCCCGAGGTGGTCGACCGAGTGCAGCGCCTGATCGGCGAGACCCTCGGCAAGGGACTCGTCACCGCCAGAGACACGCCCAACTTCATCGGTAATCGAATCGGTATCTTCGGCATGCTGCTGGCCTTGAAGTTGACCGAGCGCATGCGGCTCACCGTCGAACAGGTGGACGCCTTGACCGGGACCGTGATGGGCCGGCCGAAGTCCGCGACCTACCGCACCGCCGACATCGTCGGTCTCGACACCCTGGCGGCGGTCGCTCGCACCGCTCTCGAACGGTGTACCGACGACGAGCAGCACGAGATGTTCGCCGCGCCGCCGGTCCTGACCGCCCTGCTCGAAAAAGGGTGGCTCGGCCAGAAGAGCGGCAAGGGCTTCTACCAGAAGCGCGGCAAGGAGATCCTCGCGCTCGACTTCGACAGCCTCGAGTACCGTCCGAAGACCAAGCCGCGAATGGACGGCATCGGAGTGGCGCTCCGCTTCAAGGACATCGGGCGCCGGCTCGATGCTCTCGTCTACAACCCGGACCCGGCCGGCACCTTCGCCTGGGAGCTGATCAGCGGCTCGTTGGTGTACGCCGCCAACCGGGTGGGCGAGATCGCCGACTCCATCGTCGAGATCGACCGCGCCCTGCGCTGGGGCTTCGGTTGGGAGCTCGGGCCGTTCGAGGTCTGGGACGCGATCGGTGTCGAAAGATCGGTCCGCCGGCTGGCGGAGGAAGGCAAGCCCGTGCCGCAGCTGGTGGGCCGCCTTCTCGACAGCGGGCGAGAGTCGTTCTACACCGTCGAGCGCGGCGGTCCGAGCACCTTCTTCGACCTGGCAACGGCGGCGCCACGGCCCGTCACGCGGCAGCCGGGAACCATCGTTCTGGCCGACCAGAAGGCCCAGGGGCGCGAGATCCTGCGCAACTGGAGCGCCTCGCTGATCGACCTCGGCGACGGCGTCGCCTGTCTCGAGTTCCACTCGGCCCTGCAGCCGGACTTCAACCCGATCGACGGCGCCATTCTCGATCTGCTCGACCAGTCGCTCGAGACCATCAAGCGCCAGGGTTTCGACGGCCTCGTCGTCTCGCACGACGGCACGCATTTCTGTGCCGGCGCCAACCTGGCGATGATCCTCGAGCTGGCCAGGAACAGACGCTTCGAAGATCTCGAGTTGGTCTCGCGGACCTTCCAGGAGCTGACGCAGCGCATCAAGTACGCGCCCTTCCCCGTGGTGGCCGCTCCATTCAGCCTGTGCCTGGGCGGTGGCTTCGAGATGGTGGCGCCCTGTCGTCAGATCGTTGCCCTGGCCGAGCTCTACTGCGGCACGGTCGAGACCGGCGTTGGGCTGATTCCCGGGGCCGGAGGCACGCTGCGGGTGCTGACTCATCTTGCGGAGCGCTATCCGACGAAGCGATTCGGACCCACGATGGCCGTGCTGAAGGCGTTCGAGACCATCGCCTTCGCCAAGGTCTCGGGCTCGGCCCACGAGGCTCGAGAGCTCGGCTACCTACGTCAAGACAACCGGATCGTCCTGTCGCGGAGCCTGCAGATAGCTTTGGCCAAGCGGATCGTTCGGGATCTCGCCGACCGCTATCGGCCGCCCGAGCCACCCGTGATGACGCTCCCCGGCCGCGGCGCCAGGTTGGCCATCAGCACGACCATCAAGGGATACCGCCTGGCGGGGAAGATCTCGGAGCACGATGCCCTGATCGGCAACGGCCTGGCCCATGTCCTCACCGGGGGCAGCCGCGCCAGCGTTCACGAGCCGCTCGAGGAGCAATACCTGCTCGACCTCGAGCGCGAGCTCTTCGTCAGCCTGGCGGGCGAGCGGAAATCTCAGGACCGCATGGCTCACATGCTGAAGACCGGCAAGCCGCTGCGCAACTGACGCCGATTCAGAAACGGCGGACGACCTCGGGCTTGGTGACCTTGCCGAGCACGTTGCGGGGCAGCTCGTCGAGCGTCAGCAGGCGGGAAGGAGCCTTGTAGCTCGCCAGCCGCTCCTTGCACCAGGAGCGCAGCTCGTCGAGTGCCAGCCGGCGATTCTCCCGCAGCACCACGGCGGCCGCGACCCGCTCGCCCCATTCGTCGTCGGGCAGTCCGACCACGGCGCATTCGACGATCGCCGGATGCTCACGCAGGGTCTCCTCGATCTCGAGCGCCGACACCTTGAAGCCGCCGGTCTTGATGATGTCGACGCTCGAGCGGCCGAGCAGCCGGTAGGAACCGTCGTCGACCACCGCCACGTCGCCGGTCAGGAACCAGCCGTCGTCGAAAGCGGCGGCGGTCTCCTCGGGCCGGTTCCAGTACTCGCGGAAGACGCCCGGTCCGCGAACTCGCAGCTCCGCCGCCAGGTCGTCGGGCGCCGGCCGCCCGCTCTCGTCGAGGCGCTCGACCTCGACGCCGGGGAGCGGCCGGCCGACGTGGCCGGGGCGGCGCTCGCCGTGCAGCGGGTTCGACAGGGCCATGCCGATCTCGGTCATGCCGTAGCGCTCGAGGAGGGTGTGGCCGGAGATCTCGCGCCAGCGGTCGAGCGTCTTGACCGGCAGGGCGGCGGAGCCCGACACCATCAGCCGGACCTCGCCGCAGGCGGCCGAGAGCGCCCGCCGCTCCTCCGCGTCGCGCCCCTCCCAGGCGGCGATCAGCTTCGAGTAGATCGTCGGCACCGCCATGAACAGGGTGAGGCCGCCCCCCGCGATGCGGTTCCAGCTCGCGTCGGCGTCGAACGCGGGCGCCATCTCGCAGGTGGCCCCCGACCACAGCGCGCAGCAGACGACGTTGATCACGCCGTGCACGTGATGGAGCGGCAGGACGAGGAGAATCGAGTCCTCGGAGCTCCATTCCCAGGCCGTCACCAGACTCTCGATCTGGGCGGCGATGTGGGCGTGGCTGGTGAGCACGCCTTTGGGGCGGCTGGTGGTGCCGCTGGTGTAGATGATCAAGGCGCCGCGATCCGCGTCGACCGCGGGTAGAGGGCCGGCGGCAGGAGCGGCGAGGAGCTCGTCCGCCGGCAGCAGACGCAGCGCGCGCTCGGCCGCGATCGGCTCGAGCCGGTCGATCAGCTCGGCGTCGCCGACCAGGATCTCGGCGCCGGAGTCCGCGATCGCGTGCTCGAGCTCGGGCCGCGGATGGGCGGTGCAGAGCGGCACGGCGATGCCGCCGGCGCGCCAGGTCGCCCACTGCGTCGCCACGTGGGCGAAGCTCGGCCGGATCAGGAAGGCGACGCGCCGCCCGGCGAGATCGTCCTCTCCCGCCAAGAGCGTCGAGGCCGCGCGCTCCGAGGCGTCGAGCAGCCGCTCGTAGGTGAACGAGCCCTCGCGGGCGACGACGGCCGTACGCTCGGCGTGCGCGAAGGCGCGTCGAACCAGCGGAATGGAAGGAAGATCGCTCATCGCGTTCGCGGAACGCGGGTCTCGGCCGCGCTTTCGGAGGAATCGTCGCCGAAGACCGTGCCGACAGGGGCCGAGGCGAGCAACCGAGCCGGAGTCAGCTCCCGGCACTCGGTCGCGAGCGGCGTCGATCGGCGGATCACGATCTCGCGGTCGGCCGCCCCGCCGCGGCGGATCGCCGTGGCCAGGTAGTGCTCGGGCGCCGCTTGGTAGAGGGCGAGCTGCCAGTCGCCGGCTCGATCGCCGAGCTCGGGATCGAGCTCGATCGCCACCTCGCCACTCGACGGAAAGGTGTACGAAAAGCGGCGCAGGGGCAGGGCGAGGCCCATGCCGCGCGCCTTGATGTAGGCCTCCTTCAGGGTCCAGTAGTGGAAGAAGCGCTGCCGCTGGTCGCGCCCCCGGCGCCGCCTCACGTCGGCGGCCTCGCGCGCCGAGAAGCTGTGGCGGGCGACCCCGGTCAGATTGAGCTCGCGGTCGATGCGCTCCACGTCGACCCCGGCGTCGAGCCGCAGGGTCACCAGGCAGGCGACCAGGCCGTCGGTGTGGGACAGATTGAAGCGCAGCGGCGGGCCGCCGACGGGTCCGTCGATCTCGGGGCGGCCGTGCTCGTTGAATCGGAAGCGCCACTCGCGCGGGTCGATCGCGGGCGCGTAGAGCGAGAGCACGCTGCGCGCGAGCGCCCGTGCGGCGAGGTGAAGGGCGCGGGCGCGCTCGACCTTGTAGCGCTCGTACTGCGCCAGCTCGGCTTCGTCGAGCAGGGGAGCCAGCTCGGGCAGCGCCTCGGGCCCCGCCGGACCGGTCAGCCAGACGTGCGCCTCGGAGTCGAGGCGGTCGAGGTCCGCTCCCGCGCTCATCCGCGCAGCGTACCTCCGATCTCGGGAATTGAGTATTCTCGCGCCATGAGCGGACACACGGTCTACAGCTCGCGGGTGAAGATCGAACGAATCCGGGGGCCGGTGCGCCGGGCTCACCTGCCTGCCGAAGAGGAGCCGGTGATCTTCGGCGTTCATTCCGAGATCGCCGAGCACTACGGCGTCGATCCCGATGACTTTCCGCCGCACGCGACGACCCTCGACTACGTGGTCGCCGCGGCCGGCGGCTGACTGACGGGCACCTTTGCCGGAGCGCTGGAGGCGCGCGGCGTGAAGCTCGCGGAGGGCGATCTGGTCGCCGAGGTCGAGGGAAATGTCGTCAAGGACGGCCGCGTCCTGAGGATCGACCGCATCGACACGCTCTACCGGCTGAAGGCGGACGAGGCGAAGCGCGACACCATCGCCCGGGTCCACTCGTTCCATGCCGACCACTGCCCGGTCGCGCGCACGCTGCGCGGGGCGGTCGAGATCGTCACCCGCTTCGAGCTGGTGTGAGGTACCCTACGCGCCAACCCCACGTGGGAGGAGCCTCGAGATGAGTGGTCTAAAGCGATTCTTCAATCCCGGACGCGACGGCGCGGCGCGCGATTTCGGCCTGCTGCTGCTCCGGCTGGGGCTCGGATTCGGCCTGGTCTACGGCCACGGCTACGGCAAGCTGCTCAACCTGATCGCCGGCAAGGGCGGCTTTCCCGATCCGCTCGGCGTCGGCAGCCAGACGAGCCTCGTCCTGGCGGTTCTGGCCGAGTTCGTGTGCGCCATCGCCATCTCGGCGGGCTTCATGACGCGGCTGGCGACCGTGCCGGTGGTCATCTTGTTCGTGGTGGCCTTCTTCATGGTGCACGGCGGCGACTCCTTCTTGGAGAAGGAGAAGGCGTTTCTCTACCTGACGCCCTACCTGGCGCTGCTGTTCACCGGGCCGGGTCGGATGTCGCTGGACGAGATGCTGCGCCGCAAGTAGCGGCGGCCGCGCCGAGGGAGTGCCGGGCGGCTCGAGCGGAGGTCATGAAGCCATGTCGCCCAGCCTGCCCAGGTCGGCCGGGTCGTCGATGTCGAGCAGAGGCCGCTCGCTCTCGAGCTCGACCTCGACGATGCGCTCGGCGTGCGCGCTGAACAGCTGACGTCCCCCGGAGTCGCCTCGAAGCCGGTCGAGCTCGGCAAAGAGGCTGCGGTCGAACAGCACCGGCGCCCGGCGGCTGCCGGCGAAAGTCGGGACCACGATGCCCGCTTCACTCGTCGCGTAGGCCGCGAGGATCGCGTCGATCGCCTCGGCGCCGAGAAACGGCTGGTCGCAGGGGAGGAAGATCGCGCCGTCGGCGTCGCTTTCGACCCGCGCGAGACCGGACCGCACGGAGTGGCTCTGGCCCTCCGCCCAGCGCGCGCCGACCACGACTTCGACGTCGAGATCCTCGACCTCTCGAGCCACCGCCTCGGCCTCGCAGCCGACGACGACGACGACCTGCGTGACGGCGGAGGCCGCGGCCGCGCGTGCCGTGCGGCGGACCAGCGACTCCCCTTTGAACCGTGCGAGCTGCTTGAGTCCGCCCCCGGCTTCGACGAAGCGGCGGGACGCGCCCGCGGCCAGGACGACGGCGGTCACCCGCTTCATGGCGAGGGCCAGGCTAGAGCTCCCGCCCGTGGCGCGCGGCGACGATCTGGGCGGCGATCGCCAGGGCGATCTCTTCGGCCTTGCGGCCGCCGAGGTCGAGTCCGATCGGAGCACGGATCCGCTCGATCTGCTCCCGGGACAGGCCGAGCTCGAGCAGCTCGTCGACGCGCTTGGCGTGGGTGCGCGTCGAGCCGAGCGCACCGACGTACCGAGCCGGGCCGGCGAGGGCGATCTCGAGAGCCGGCAGGTCGATCTTGAAGTCGTGGCTCAGGGCGACGAAGTAGGTCGATTCGTGGATGGGGATATCGGCCAGCGCCTCGGCCGGCCACCCGGCGATCAGCTGGTCCGCCGCCGCGAAGCGCTCCGGGGTGGCAAAGGCGGTGCGCGGATCGATGACGATCGTCTTGATGCCGAGAACGCGCGCGAGCTCGATCAGGTGGATCGCCACGTGCACCGCGCCGATGATGATCATCTTCTCGGGCGGCGGGTGGACGTCGAAGAAGATCTCGATCTGCTCGCCCTGGTGGTCGACGGTGCGGCGCTTCGACTCGAAGCTGTGGAAGGCCTTCTCGGCGAAGAGCGCGGCGCGCTGGTTGAGGCGCGGGGTGCCGAGGTCGCCCAGAGTCTGCTCGGCCGGCCAGATCAGGAGCTGGTTGCCGAGGCCGGGACCGGCGACGACGGTGGCGAGGACGACGAGCTCCTCGCGCTCGATGCAGGAGCGGAGCTCGGTGTGGATCTCCCTCTTCACCCTCGATCCCCCTCCCGCCCTCGCGGGAAAAGAGGCACGGCCCCGCGCGGGGCCGGCAGTCGATCGGGTCGGCTTCTAGCTTTCAAGGGTCTCGATGAACACTTCGATCTGGCCGCCGCAGGAGAGGCCGACCGCCCAGGCGCGGTCGTCGGAGACGCCGAAGTGGACGAGCTTCGGCTCGCCCGAGGCCAGTACGGAGCGCGCCTCCTCGGCCACCGCGCCCTCGACGCAGCCGCCGCTCACCGAGCCGGCCATCTCGCCGTCCGACGAGACGACCATCTTCGAGCCGAGCGGGCGCGGAGCCGAGCCCCACACCTTGACCACCGTGGCGACGGCGACCTGCTTGCCCTCGCCCTGCCAGCGATCGATCTGATCGAGCACGTCTCGCATCGGAGGGGCGGCAGAATAGCATGGGCTTCATGGCCTACATCGACTACGTCGACCCCGATCGGATCCCCGCCGCCGACCGCGTCGCCGACGACGACAACATCCTGCGCATCCACGGGGTGCACAGCCGGACGATGCGGCTCCACTACGCTCTCTATCGCGAGCTGATGTACGCGGCCGGCCCGCTGAGCCGGGTCCAGCGCGAGCTGATCGCCGTGACCGTCTCGGCGGCGAACGAGTGCCACTACTGAATCGAGCATCACGGAGCGGGTCTCCGTCGGCTACTGACAGCGAAGAAGGTGAGCGCCGAGGAACAGGACGCCCTGATCGAGGCGCTGAAGAGGGATCCGGCCGCCGCCGACCTGGATCCAACGGACCGGGCGATGCTCGACTACTCGCTCAAGCTCACCCGCACGCCGGGGGAGATGAGCGTGCGGGACGTCGACGCGCTGCGCCACGCCGGCTTCGACGACCGCGCGATCCACGACGTCTGCGCCATCGTCGGCTATTTCGCCTTCGTCAACCGCATCGCCGACGGTCTCGGCGTCGAGCTCGAATCGTGAGGCTAGCCTTCGAGCAGCTCGAGTAGCCGCTCGGGCGGCCGGCCGACGACGGCCCGGCCGCGCAAGACACCGATCGGGCGCTGGATCAGCGTCGGGTGCGCGGCCATGTGGTCGATGAGGCGCTCGGGCGGCTCCTTGCCGGTGAGGCCGAGCTCCTTGTAGGCGCGGTCGTGGCGGCGCAGGAGCGCGCGCGGCTCGAGGCCGAGCTGGTCGAGGACGTCCTGGATCTCCCTCGCCGACAGGGGGCTCTGGGTGTACTCGCGGTAGCGATAGGCAACGCCGCGCTGTTCGAGCAAGGCGACCGCCTTGCGGCAGGTGCCTCAGGTTTGCTTGCAGATCAGCTCGAGCATGGGGAGAGGGTATCGTGACCGGGGCGGGGTGGATCGCGAGAATCGCGCGTGATCGAATGAGCCGATGAACAGGCCGCCGTTCGAAGTCGTCCACGAGCTCGAAGGCTGGGCGCTATTCTGGGCCCTGCTGGAGCCGGTCGATGCGGATCCCGAAGGGCTCGCGGCGTTGCGCGCCCGCACCGCGGAGCGCGTGCGCGAGCGCTTTCGACCCGAAACCCTGGCGACCGAGCCCGCGGTCGCCGAGCTGCGCAAGCTCTTCCGCGCCGCGGGCACCGACCCGACCCGCTACCGGCCGTCGTCCGAAGCGTTGGTGCGCCGCCTGCTCAAGGGTGGTGAGCTGCCGGCGATCCACCCGCTGGTGGACCTCAACAACTGCCTGTCGGCAGAGCTGCCCGCGCCCTGCTGCGTGATGGACGAGACGGCGCTCGAGCCCCCGTTCGCGCTCCGCGCCGGCCGCGAGGGCGAGAGCTACCTTTCCCTCAGGGGCCCCTTCCGGCTCGAGGGACGGCCGCTCCTGGTCGACGCCCGCGGCCCGTGCGACGCGCCGATCACCGGCAGCGAGCGCGTCAAGGTCGGCGAGGGCACCGGGCGGGCCTGGCTGGTGGCCTACCTGCCAGCCGCCGCGATCGATGCGGAGCGGGCGGGTGCGGTGCTGGAAGAGCTGCTCGGGCGGGCACCGGTGGCTGCGGTGGTCACGTCCGGGGTCTCTATCTGAGACAGATCGACGCCAACGGGCTCGTCCGATCGCGCCTTGCCTCGTTCGATCGCGCCTTGCCTTGTTCAATCGCGCCTTGCCTGGTTCAATCGCCCTGTCTTGTTCGATCGCCCTGTCTTGTTCGATCGCCCCCCACAGGTGGGGGCGCTACCTGTTTGTGCGATCGTCCAAGTTCGATCGCCCCTGTCTTGTTCGATCGCCCCCCACAGGTGGGGGCGCTACCTGTTTGTGCGATCGTCCAAGTTCGATCGCCCCTGCCTTGTTCGATCGCCCCCCACAGGTGGGGGCGCTACCCTGTTTGTGCGATCGTCCAAGGAGGGCTCGTTCGATCGCCCCTTGCCTCGTTCGATCGCCCCTGCCTTGTTCGATCGCCCCCCACAGGTGGGGGCGCTACCCTGTTTGTGCGATCGTCCAAGGAGGGCTCGTTCGATCGCCCCCCACCTGTCTTTGGTTGTAGCGCCCGGACCCGTGCCGGGCGATGGCGCCGATGTCCTACGCCCGGTCGCGCGCCGCCTTGAGCGCCCGTTTGCCGTAGGCGTGCGCGAGCACCACGCGGTATTCGCCGGAGGCGTGGATGTCGCCCATCGGATCGGCGATCTTCACGGCGTCCACCGCCGCGCCGATCGCCGCGTCGTCGGCCGTGGTCCCGACCAGCGAGCAACCATCCGGGCAGGCGTCGAGCACGACCGCCGTGACGCCGTTGAAGCAGAGGCTGGCCGCCGTGCAGGCTCCGTTCTCCATCTTGACCACCGCGGCCGCGCCGCATACCGCGTAGCCCGAAGCCGGATGCTCGACCTTGAGATAGGCGCTCCCGGCGTCGAGTACCGGAACCTCGACCTCGGTGATGATCTCGCCGGGAGCCTTCGCCGTGGTCAGCAGGCCGGTGAAGAAGTCGGCCGCCGCGACCGATCGAGGGCCGTTCGGTCCGAGAAGATGGACCGTGGCGCCCGCCGCGACCAGCACGGCGGGCAGATCCGAGGCCGGGTCGGCATGCGCGATGTTGCCGCCGATCGTGCCCTTGTTGCGGACCTGGGGATCGCCGATCTTGCCCGCGGCCTCGGCGAGGAACGCGCACTTCTCGCGAACCAGGCTCGACCGGTCGATCTCGTCGTGGGTGGTGAGCGCGCCGATGCGCAGGGCGCCCTCCTTCTCGCAGATGCCGCGAATCTCGCCGATCCGGCCGATGTCGATCAGCGTCGCGGGGTGGGCGAGGCGCAGCTTCAGCATGGGCACCAGGCTGTGCCCTCCCGCCAGGAGCACCGCGTCGTCGTGCTGCGCGAGGAGATCCACCGCCTCCTGGGCGCTGGTGGCGCGAACGTAGTCGAACTCTGCCGGATACATCAGGCGTCCTCCCCGTTTTGCATCGCTCGCCAGACCTTCTCCGGTTCGAGCGGCATGTCCAGGTGGGTCACTCCGAACGGTCGGAGCGCATCGACCACCGCGTTGACCATGGTCACCGGCGCGGCGATCGTGCCCGCCTCGCCGATGCCCTTGACGCCGAGCGGGTTGTGCGGGCAGGGGGTGACCGTGTGGTCGAGCTCGAACGACGGCAGATTGTGGGCCTTGGGCAGCGCGTAGTCGAGCAGGGTGCTGGTCAGAAGCTGTCCGTGATCGTTGTAGACCGCCTCCTCCCACAGCGCCTGGCCGATGCCGTAGGCGATGCCGCCGTGCACCTGGCCCTCGACGATCATCGGGTTGATCTGCTCGCCGCAGTCGTCGACCGCGATGTAGCGCAGGATCTCGATCTCGCCGGTCTCGGAGTCGACCTCGACCACCGCGATATGGGTGCCGAACGGGTAGGTGAAGTTGGCCGGATCGTAGAAGGTGGTCTCCTCGAGGCCGGGCTCGATCCCCTCGGGCATGTTGTGGGCCAGATAGGCCTGCAGGCAGACGTCGCCCCAGGCGACCGTCTTGTCCGGCGAGCCCTTCACCGACCAGGCGTTGTCGCTGAACTCGAGGTCGGTGTCGGCGACCTCGAGCAGGTGGGCGGCGATCTTGGCGCCCTTGGCGATGATCTTCTCCAGGCTGCCGGCGATGGCGCTGCCGCCGACCGCGGCGCTACGGCTGCCGTAGGTGCCCATGCCGAACTGCACCTCCTCGGTGTCGCCGTGGATGATGTCGACGTTCTCCATCGGCACGCCGAGGCGGTCGGCGACGATCTGCGCGAAGGTGGTCTCGTGCCCCTGGCCGTGCGCCGAGGAGCCGGTGTAGACGGTCACCGAGCCGGTGGGGTGGACGCGCACCTTGGCGCTCTCGTAGAGCCCGGCCTGGGCGCCGAGCGAGCCGACCACCGCCGAGGGGGCGATGCCGCACGCCTCGATGTAGGAGCAGATGCCGATGCCGAGGAGCTTGGCGTCGCCACGCTCGCGGCGCGCCGCCTGCTCGGCGCGCAGCTCGTCATAGCCGGCGTTGGCGAGCGCCTTGTCGAGCGCCGTCGGGTAGTCGCCGCTGTCGTAGGCCAGCGCGACCTGGGTCTGGTAGGGAAAGGCGTCGGCCGGCACGAAGTTGCGGCGCCGGATCTCGGCCGGATCGAGGCCGGTCTCGATCGCCGCGAGGTCCATCAGCCGCTCGACCAGATAGGTCGCCTCGGGCCGCCCGGCGCCGCGCACCGCGTCGACCGGAGCGGTATTGGTGAAGGAGCCGATGACGCGGATGTGGATCGCCGGCATGTCGTACTGGCCCGACATCAGGGTGCCGTGCAGATAGGTCGGCACCGAAGGCGCGAAGGTCGAGAGGTAGGAGCCGAGCGCGGCGTAGGTCTCGACCCGCAGGCCGAGGATCTTGCCGTCGCCGTCGAGCGCCAGCTCGGCGTGGGTGACGTGGTCGCGGCCGTGGGCGTCGGTCATGTTGGTTTCAGAGCGGGTGGCCACCCACTTGACCGGCCGGCCGACGTTCATGGCACACCACGAGACGATCGCCTCGTCCGGATAGTGGTGGATCTTGGAGCCGAAGCCGCCGCCCACCTCGGGCGCGATCACCCGGATCTTGTGCTCCGGAAGGTTGATCGAGGCCAGCGACATCAACAGCCGGTGGACGTGGGGATTCTGCGACGTCATCCAGAGCGTCAGCCCCTTCTTGTCTTCGTAGCTCGCCAGCGCCGCGCGCGGCTCGATCGCGAATGGAACGATGCGATTGTTTCGCAAGTCGATCGAAGCGACGTGGGCGGCGCCTTCGAACGCGGCGTCGGCACTCGTCTTGTCACCGAGCTCCCAGTCGAAAGCGATGTTGCGGGGCGCTTCTTCGTGGATCTGGGGTTGACCCTCGGCGGTCGCTCCCTTGGCGTCGACCGTGGCGTCGAGCGGCTCGTACTCGACCGCCACCAGCTCGGCCGCGTCGCGTGCCTGGTAGCGCTCTTCAGCGAGCACCACCGCCACGCCGTCGCCCACGTAGCGCACGGTGTCGACGGCCAGGATGGGGTGCGCCGGAGTCTTCAGGTTGGGTAGCAGCCAGCCGACCGGCACGACGCCGCCGGCCTCGCTGTCGGCGATGTCCTGGCCGGTGTAGACGGCCACGACGCCGGGCGCCGCGGCCGCCCGCCCGACGTCGATGCCGGTGATTCTGGCGTGAGCGTGGGGGCTGCGCACGATCGCCGCGTGCAGCATGCCCGGCAGGGTCAGATCGTCGGTGTAGCGGCCCTTGCCGGTGATCAACTCGGGGTCTTCGCGGCGCTTGACGGCGGTGCCGAAGACGTTCCCCATCTCACTCCCCTCCTTTGGCGGCCGCGAGGACCGACTTGACGATGTTGTGGTAGCCGGTGCAGCGGCAGAGATTGCCCTTGAGCGCGTGCCGCACGTCCTTCTCGGTCGGGCTCGGGTTGCGGTCGAGGAGATCGACCGCGGCCAGGATCATGCCCGGAGTGCAGTAGCCGCACTGCAGGCCGTGGCAGTCCCAGAACGACTGCTGCAGGGGATGGTACTCGCCGTCGTCGGCGAGACCCTCGATGGTGGTCACCGATGCCCCGTCGGCCTGCACGGCGAGCTGGGTGCACGACTTGACCGCTCGCCCTTCGATCAACACGGTGCACGCCCCGCAGAGCCCGGTCTCGCAGCCGACGTTGGTGCCGGTCAGCCCCAGCTCTTCGCGCAGGAAGTGCACGAGCAGCCGCCGCGGTTCGACTTCCCTCTCGTGCGCCTCACCGTTGACTTCCACATGGATTCTCACTCCCATCGGCGTCGCGCTCCTTTCTCGGTACTGCCCGGCGCCCGAGCGGGCGCGACCGTCAGCCCTGACTTGCGAAAGCCCTGGTTTTCTATCACACCGCCGGCGGTCGACCGGTCAGGCCGGCTGCCTGGCGGGGCGTGGATTCGGCTGCAGCGTGACCAGGCTGATCGCGGTCAACAGGATGGCCGCGCCCAGCCACTGCCAGGGTCCGAGCACCGAGTCGTTGAGCAGGAAGTCGAAGAGGATGGCCGCGAGGGGCAGGCACATCTCGCAGATCGCCGCGATCCCCGCCCGCACGCGCGTCAGGCCGAAATAGTAGAGGAAGAGCGCGCCGCTGCCGGTGGTCGCGCCGATGATCAGGATCACCAGCCAGTTGGGCCGGGTCACCTCGGCGAGCCCCAGGCCGCCCCGGCTCAGCCCGAGCATGACGAGCGTCATCAGCGTGGTCACGCCGTAGCGCCCGAACGTAGCCGCCTTGAAGTCGAGCGAGTTGAGCAGCCGCTTGCCGAGCACGGTCGCCGCGCCGTAGGAACCGGCGGCGAGCAGCGCCCAGATTGCGGCGATACCGGTCTTCGAGCCGCCGCCGAAATCGGGGATCGTGGCGCCGAAGGTCAAGAGATAGGCACCGGTGAGGGCGAGGGCGGCGCGATGCAGCATTCTCACCGTGAAGCGCTCGCCGAGCAGCAGGGCGGCGAGCGCCAGAGCGAAGACCGGCTGGAGCTTCTGCAGCAGGACGACCACGCTCAGCTGATTGAAGTCGACCAGGAAGAGCGCGCGCACGATCGAGTAGGTGCCGAACACGCCCCCGGCGAGCGCCACCAGCGCCAGATCGAACCATTTGGCCGGGCCGAGCGCGCCTAGAACCGCGTAGGAGCGGAACAGAAAGAGCTGCATGAGGAGGAAGGGAACCGCGTGCAGCAGGAACACCACCTGCAGCACGTCGAGGTTGTAGAGGCGGGGGGTGAGCGCCACGCCGTCGAACCCCCATAGCGCCGCCGACACGCAGATCGCCAATGCCCCCAGGACGCCCGGTCGCATAAGGCCGCCACAATACCCGCCGGGGTTGTATAGGCCAAACGAAAAAAGGCAGCCTCGCGGCTGCCTTTCTCGTTGTCTGGGTTCGAAGGCCGTCGGCTACTCGAAGATGACGGCTGCCGACTGTCCCGCCTTGACCTGGGTCTTGATCGTCATGTTGCGCCTCCTTAGGTTATTCGCTTTGTCTCCCGCTGCCTCTACTCACTAACGCGGGAATCGGTGGCGAAACTGATCACCTCGAGCCGGTGAGAAGCGTAGTGGGTCCGCGGGTCTCGCCCGGGTCAGGGGCCCGGCTGCCGCGCGGGTCTCCCGCCGGTGCTCGGGGTGCGACACTACCGTCAGAAGGTCGGGCTAGTCGCTGCGGTCGAGGGCGCTGTAGACGGCGGGGATGATCAGGAGCGTCAGCGCGGTCGAGGTGACGAGGCCGCCGATGACCGTCAGCGCCATCGGGCTCCGCAGCTCGCTCCCCTCACCCAGGCCGATCGCCATCGGCGTCAGTCCCAAGACGGTCGTGGCGGTGGTCATCAGAATCGGTCGCAGCCGCACGCGGCCCGCCTGCCTCAGCGCCTCCAGCTTGGCCATTCCGCTCCGCCGGAGCTGGTTCGTGTAGTCGACCAGGATGATGGCGTTGTTGACCACGATGCCGGCCAGCAGGATGGCGCCGATCAGCACCACGATCGAGATGGTGACGCCGAAGAGCCAGAGGGTCGCCAGCACGCCGATCAGCGCGAACGGCACGCTGAACAGGATGACGAAGGGGTGGAGGAGCGACTCGAACTGCGAAGCCATGACCAGATAGACCATGAAGATCGCGAGCAGGATGGCCATGCGCATGCTGTCGAACGAGGTCTCCATCTCCTGGCGCTGGCCGCCCACCCGCCACTCGTAGCCGCTGGGCAGGCCGAGCTGCTCGAGCGCCGCGACGATCTCTGTCGAAACCGAGCCCAGGTCGCGCCCCACCAGGTTGGCCGTGATCACGGCGACCCGATCGCCCTCCGAGCGGCGGATCTCCGCCGGCCCCTCGGTCTCGACGACTTCGGCCACCGCCGAGAGGGCGACGGCCGTCTTGCCCGACTGCGACACGGTCAGGCGGCGCAGGTCGGCGACGCTGTCGCGAAACTCCTCCTGCGAGCGCAGGCGGATGTCGATGCTCCGGTCCTCGCGCTGGATGTCGGTGGCGACCGAGCCGAGCACCTTCGAGCGCACGACCGCGGCGACCTGCTCGAGGCTCAGCCCGAGTGCCGCCAGCCGGTCGCGGTCGAAGCGGATCTGGAGCTCGGGGTTGCCGCCCTCGGTCGACGACTTGATGTCGGCCAGCCCGTCGATCGCCTCCATCTGCAGCTTGAGCTGCTCGGCCAGCCGCTCGAGCAGCTTGAGGTTGTAGCCGCGGATCTCGACCTCGATCGGAGTTCGGAAGCTGAAGTAGGAAGGCCGGCCGAAGCGATACTCGAGCTGCTCCTGGCGATCGAGCGTCGCCCGCAGCTCGTCCATCAACGCCTCCTCGCGGGCGCGCGACGGCGGCGGCGACAGGGTGAGGGTGATCTGTCCGATGTTCTCGCGGCGCTCGCCGGCCACGCCCCCCTGCTCGTTCGAGGTGCCGACGATCGCGTAGACCGTCTCGACCCCCTCCATCGAGGCGGCCGAGCGCTCGAGCAGGGCGATCCGGCGCTGGTTCAGGTCGAGGTGGGTGCCCGGAGGCAGCTCGGTGTTGACGTAGAACTCGCCCTGCACCAGCTCGGGCACCAGCTCGGTACCGAGGAGCGGCAGCAGCAGCAGGCTCGCCGCGAGTAGCGCGACCGCCGACACCAGGGTGATCAGACGGTGATCGAGAACCCAGGCGAGAGTTCGCTCGTAGGCCGCGGCGACGGCGTCGAAGCCGCGGCTGAAGAGCTCGAGGGGTAGGGAGGTCACGCCCTCGAAGAGCCGCCGGAGGGCCTTCAGCAGGCCCCCGGCCAGGCGGGTGACGCCGACCGTGGCGCGCAGCGCGGCGCTCGGCCGGTCGTCTTCGGCCTCGGCCGGGCCGGGATCGAAGCGCCGCGACGCCAGCATCGGGATGATGGTCAGCGCGACGAGCAGCGAGATTACCAGCGAGTAGGTGACGGTCAGCGCCTGATCGCCGAACAGCTGGCCGGCGATTCCCTCGACGAAGACGATCGGAACGAAGACGCAGACGGTGGTCAGCGTGCTGGCGACCACGGCGCGGGCGACGCCGGAAGCACCGTCTCGGGCCGCCTCGACATCGTCCGCGCCCTCGTCGCGGCGACGCTGGATGGCCTCGAGCACGACGATGGAGTTGTCGACCAGCAGACCGATGCCCAACGTCAGCCCGCCGAGCGACATGATGTTCAGTGAGATTCCCGAGACGAACATCAGGAAGAAGGCCGCCACCACCGAGATCGGGATGGCGACGCCGATGATCGCCGTCGTCTTCCAGCTGCGCAGGAAGAGATAGAGAACGAGGATCGCCAGCAGCCCGC
>JAHEKO010000377.1 GCA_024638355.1 Acidobacteriota bacterium | reverse complement strand
GAGCCGACGGGAAGACGGCGCCCAGCGCGACCAGCGCTCCCACCAGCAGGCCGAACCAGCCGAGCGGCACGCCCCCCGGGTCGGCCAGTCGACTGTACGCCGAGCTGTCGCAGTTGAAGAAGGTGTTGATGTCGCAGAACGAGCCCGAGAAGATCGAGGTCGGGAAGTTGGCGGCGTAGTAGTGCTCGATCGTGAGCAGTGACGCGACCACCATGCCGAGGCCGCAGACGAAGCTCCCGAGCCGCGGCCACGGGGCTTCGCTCATCGTCAACGAATCGCGGCTCATTCCACCCACCCCAGAACGTTGCGGATCACCGACCAGCGCGGCCCCTGGCTCTTGGCGCCGCGTCCCCAGCAGGATTGCGCGACAGGCTGGAAGAAGGGCCGCTTCGTGGCGAGCGGGTCTGCGCCTCCGTCACGCTGGCTTCACGCCCCGTACTTCTGCCGCAGCAGCTTCTTGTCGATCTTGCCGACGCTGGTCTTGTCGATCGCGTCGACGATCTCGACCCGCTCCGGCACCGCCCAGGGCGAGATCACGCCGCGGTCGGCGTACTCCTTGATGTGCGCCTTGACGGCGTCCGCGGCGAGTCCCTCGCGCGCGGGCACGACGATCACCAGCGGCCGCTCGCTCCACTTCTCGTCGGGGATGCCGATCGCCGCGGCCTCGCCGACGCCGTCGAGCTGGGAGACGATGTTCTCGAGCTCGAGCGACGACACCCATTCGCCGCCGGACTTGATGACGTCTTTCAGCCGATCGGTGATCTGCAGGTAGCCCTCTTCGTCGACAACGGCGATGTCGCCGGTATGGAGGTAGCCGCTGCGCCACAGCTCGTCGGTGGCTTCGGGGTTCTTGAAGTACTCCTGGGTGAGCCACGGCGCCCGGGCGACGATCTCGCCCGCGCTCTGGCCGTCGCGCGGAACCTCGTTGCCGTCGGCGTCGACCACCTTCAGGTCGACCAGCGGCCCCGGGCGACCGGTCTTGCAGCGGATCGGCACCTGGGTGTCGAGATCGCCGTCCACGAGATCGCCGTCGAGGGTGGAAGCGGTCAGGAAGGGGCAGGTCTCGGACATGCCGTAGGCGCTGTAGATGTCGATGCCGAGCGACATCGCGCGCCGGGCCAGCCCCTGCGGCATGGCGGCGCCGCCGATGATGACCGTCCAGTTGCTGAGGTCGACCGACTCGGCGCGCGGGTGGCTGAGCAGCATGTGCAGGATGGTCGGCACGCAGTGGGAGAAGGTCACGCCGTGGCGCTCGATCAGGTCGAACAAGACGCCGGGCTCGTAGCGGCCGGGGTAGACCTGCTTCACCCCCATCAGGGTCGCGCCGTACGGGATGCCCCAGGCGTGAACGTGGAACATCGGCGTGATCGGCATGTAGACGTCGTCCCGATGGAAGCGCGCGTGCCGCGCGGTCCAGTTGAGCGCCAGCATGATGCCGAGGGTGTGCAGCACGATCTGCCGGTGGCTGAAGGTCACCCCCTTGGGCGCCCCGGTGGTGCCGGTGGTGTAGAACGTCGTGGCGCGGGTGAGCTCGTCGAAGTCCTCGAACGGGAAGGCGGGGTCGGCGGCGGCCAGCAGGCCCTCGTAGTCGCCCACGGTCTCGAGGCCGGTCGCCGGCCGCTCGCCCTCGGCGAGGACGACGATCTCGAGGTCGCGCTCGATCCGGTCGGCGATCTGCTCGACCAGGGGAAGGAAGTCGGGATGGACGAGCAGCACGTCGTCTTCGGCGTGATTGATGGTGTAGAGGATCTGCTCCGGCGAGAGCCGGACGTTGACCGTGTGGAGGACCGCGCCGAGCATCGGGATGGCGAAGAAGCACTCCAGGTAGCGATGGCTGTCCCAGTCCATCACCGCCACGGTGTCGCCTCGCTTGACCCCGAGACGGCTCAGGGCCGAGCCCAGGCGGCCGATACGCTCGACCAGGCCGCGGTAGTCGTAGCGGTTCCGGTCGGCGTAGACGATCTCCTGGCCGGGCGCCTGCGCGAGCGGCGTGTGAAGCAGGTGGCGGATGAGCAGGGGGTAGGGGTACGCGGTCATTCGACGCCTCCGGGTAGCTAGGGATACTCGACCATCTTCTCGACGGTGCCGCCCTTCTCGATCGTCACCGTGATCTGCTGACGGGCCTTGGCGCCGCCCACTTCCCGCAAATCGATCCGGTACTCGCCGGGAGTCAGGATCCAGGCCTTGGGGTTGGTGGTGGCGCTCTTGTAGGTGCGGCCGCCGCCGACCGACTTGCCGCTCTCGACGCTGACGATGTTGACGGTCGAATCGACCAGCTCGCCGCCCCGGGAAGCGCCGAGTGCCAGGGTGCCGCTCGAGAACTCGTGAGCGACCTCGGCCTCGGCGTTGGGGCCGACCTCGATGCCCTCGAACGTGTGGCGCTCGTCGCCGGAGATCTCGACCGACTTGACCTCGACGTCGTAGGTGCCGGAGGTCAGCTCCATGCGGGTCGGGTTGGTCCGCTCGGCCGCGTAGGTGCGGCCGCCACTCACGTTCCTGGTGCTGCCGGCGACCATGACGTTGACGGTCGCGTCGCTCAGCTCACCGTTGCGGGTAACGCCGACGGAGAGCAAGCCCGACGAGAAGTCGAGCTCGCGCTCGACGATCTCGCTTTCGGGGATCGTGACCTCGAACTCGCGCTCGATGTCGCCCCTGAGTCCGACCGCCTTGACGGTCACGTCGTAGTCGCCGCCCGGCAGTCGCACGACTCGAGGGTTGGTGTCGGGGCTCGCGTAGGTGCGGCCGCCGACGGGCTCGACGTCGGGATCGCGGGGAGCCACGAAGACGGCGGCGTCGTGGAGCTCACCGTTGGCGATGACTTTGACCGACAGGCCGCCGGCCGGCACGTCGACCGGCATCGCCACGGCGCCCTCCAGCGCCGAGCCGAGCTCGGCGGCGTTCTCGGCCGAGCGAAACTGGCCGTGGCCCGCCTGGGCGGCGCACTCGAGCGACGAGACGTCCTCGCCGGCCACGTCGAAGCCGACGACGTGGAGCACGAACTCGAGGCCCTGCTCCTTGGCCAGCCTGACCCGCTTGCACGGATCGCCGCCGCAGGTCTCGAGGCCGTCGCTGATCAGGATGACGCTCGCGCCCCGGCCGCTCGCCTCGACCGCGCCGAAAGCCTGCTCGAGCGACGCGGTGATCGGCGTCTTGCCCTTGGGGTTGAGGCCGTCGATGGTGCTCTTGAGCCCGCCCCTGTCGAGCGGGCCGAGCGGCGCCAGGAGCTCGATGTCGGAGCAGTCGCCCTCGCGCCGGTGGCCGTAGGCGACGAGGCCGACACGCTGGTCCTCTGGCAAGCCGTCGATCAGCTCGCCGACGACCCTACGGGCGATGACGATCTTGTTCTGTCCTTCGATCTGCCCCCACATCGAGCCCGAGGCGTCGAAGACCAGGATCAGGTCGGCCGGGGCACCTTCCTGCGCGATGCCGGGAGCGGGCGTTAGCAGGCAGAGCAGGACCGCGCAGGCGACGAGGATGGACGACGAGAATCTCGAGTCAGCACGCATGGGAGCCTCCTACCGCACACTTGAGATGTGAAGGCTGAAGGGTACCAGAGCCGTGGCCGCCCGGGACGACCGGAGACCGGTTCGCTAGGGGGTCGCCGCGACCGCGCCGCGCGCCGCCGGCTCGCGCCCCTGCTCGATTTCGTAGCTGCCGTTGGCCGCGAGCTCGGGCACCACCTGGCGCTCGCCGTTCGGCCAGACGATCTCGAGCCGTGCGCGGTCGTCGGAGCCCAGCCCGAAGTGCTGCTCCTTCGGCTCCATCGACAGATAGCCGCTGCCGCCGTGCACCTCCCGCCAGACCCGCTTGCCGCCGGGCGTGGTGGCGATCAGGCGCGCGCCGATCGCGTCGCGGTTCGAGCCGCGGGCGGGATCGCCGATCAGCCGGATCTTCAGCCAGTTGCCGCCCAGCCGATCGGCCTGACTGCGCAGGAAGACCGCGTCGGACTGGAAGTTGTTGATAGCTACGTCGAGGTCGCCGTCGCCGTCGAAGTCGAGATAGGCGGCGCTGCGCGAGTTGCCGACGAAGTCGGCGCCGCTCCCCTGCGAGCGATCCCGGAGCGAGCCGCCGGCGTTGACGTAGAAGATGTTCGGCTGGTCGTGGTGCGAGAGCCGCAGAAGCTGGGCCTCGGCGTCCCCTTGCTCGCGCCACTTCCAGGTCTCCTGAAGCAGCTTGTACTCGTTGGCGCCGTTCAGGACGTAGAGGTCGTCGTCGCCGT
>JAHEKO010000376.1 GCA_024638355.1 Acidobacteriota bacterium | reverse complement strand
GGCCTTGGGGAACTGGCCGGTCGCGGCTGCACGCACCTGAGCCGAGTGGTCGCGGGCCGTCAGCGTGCCCGAGACGAAACGCTCGTTGCCCTCGGCGAGCAGTTCCAGCACCTTGTCCGGCCTCAGCTGGTCCTGCTCCTCCTTCGTCAACACCTCTTCGACCAGCGGAACGATCTCCGGCTGCGTCGACGCGGTCTCGCTGGTCGCTTCGGTCGCCTGCTGCGGCGCACAGCCCATCAGGACAGCGCACGCCAAGATGGCGACGCCGAAGAATCTCGCTGTGGTCATGTTCATCTGCAACTCCCTCTTATTCGTTTCTCTGATTTCCACGCTCTCGATAGGTCAATTCGTGCCTGCATCGTCGAGAGACGTCAGCGTCGATTGCGTTTCTTCTCAGCGACTCTTTCGGCGCTCTGACCCTCCCGGTTGCGGCGCCCACCTCGATCGCTGTCAAGAATCAGCCGGCGGACCCACCGGGTCGGGTGCCTACGGCGCCAGGACCAGCGCGACCGCCAGGAAGGCGTTGGTCGCCAGATTCCAGACCACGTTCGCGCCCAGCGCCGGGAGTGGAACCTCTTCTTCGGGACGCGTCAGGGCCCAGCGCAGCGGCGGGCCGAGCAGCAGACTCGGCAGCACGCCGATCAGGGCCGGCGGCGGCAGCGCTCCACTCCCGACCGCGACCGCCAGGCTCACCGGCACCAGCAGAGCGAAAGCGGCGTAGAGGCGCGCCGCCCAACGACGGCCGAGCAGCAGCACGAGGTTGCGGCGCCCCCCCTCCCGATCGGCCTCCTGGTCGGGGAACTCATTGAGAAACAGCAGGTTGAAGGTCATCAAGAAGGCGGCGACCGCGGCCGCCAGGGCCGCCGGACCGGGGCGTGCGCCCTGCACCAGAGCGGTACCGAGAACGGGCAGCGCACCGAGGCCGAGGCCGGCGAAGAGCTCGCCGAGGTAGCCGCGCGCCAGGACGTCGGTGTAGCCGAGTACCGCAACCGCTCCCACCACCAGAATCCCCAGCAGGCCGAGCCGCAGACCGGGGCCGACCGCCCACAGAAGCCAGAGCCCGGCGGCCAGGGCAACGGCGGCCGCCGCGATGGCCACGGCCAGAGCGGCGCCCGGCCGGAGTGCCCCGGCGGGCAACGTCCCGCTGCCGCCGCTGAAGGGCGTCCGGCGGGTGCGCAGGTCGATACCGGTCTGGAAGTCGCGCACCTCGTTGAGGGCGTTCACCGCCGCGTGCGCCGCCACCAGGCCGACCAGGGCGACCGCCGTGCGTTCCCATGAAAACACCCCTTCCCAGGCCGCCGCGGCCGCCCCGGCGGCGACCAGAGTCACCGGCAGGAGCAGAAAGGGGGCGCGGGCAACGCCGGCTAGGGCTTGGAGCATGGTGTCGGACCCGGCACGATGCACGAGCCTACCAACACCCTCGGGCTCGACGGCGGTTCTCGACCTCGCCAGGCCCGGCTTCGGCTCGCCGCCAAGCGAAGGATTCCCGCCCTCCGGGCATCCTACCGATAGAGAATGACGGGTCCGATACTTCGATGACGTCAACCTGCTCGCCGGGGAGCTTCTGAGAGCACTGCCGATGCGGTATCGGCGACTCGCTCTCGTCATCGCTCTCTCGTTCGCGGGAACGGCGCTTCCCGCCTCCGCCGATCCGCCCGGGAGTCGCTGGATCGTGACCGCCAGCGCCGTCGGGTTGTCACCGAGCGGCGACGAGGCTCGCGGGACCCTGCCCGAGGGCGACGGCCGCTTCGACCTCTCTGCCGGCAACGGCTTCGGTCTCGCACTCGACTACCGGTTCGCGAAGCGCTGGGGAATCGGCGTGACGGTGCGCGCGGCCAACCTCGACTCTCGGTTCCGCCTATCGGGTCCCGAGGGAACCCTGGTAGCGGATGACTCCATGCGCTTCGAGCTGTTCGGTATCGGGGGGAGCTATCGCGTCCTCGTCAAAGAGCGATTCGACCTCTACGTGGAAGGGGCGATCGTGATGAGCAAGGGGGCCGACCAGATCTTCACTACCGGGCCCGAAGGCCGGGTCAAGCTCACCTTCGACGACGACATCGGCTACGAGCTGACGGTCGGCACCGACATTCGACTTGGAGCGAGCGAGCGTTGGCTCCTCCGCGGCGGACTGGGCTACCTGGTGACCATCCTGGAGACCGACAGCGGATTCGGAGACGTGGATCTCGATCCCTGGACGCTGCGGATCGGCGTCGGCTACGGGTTCTAGATCCCCGACGAGACCGCCCTCGCGGCCCCGTCTTCAGCTCGCCCCCTCGAGCCGAGCTGATCTTCTCTAGTCCGACTCACCGGACTCCTTCGACGTCTCGGCCATCTCGGCCACCGGGACGCGCTCCTTGCCGGCGATCTTCTCGCCGATGCGGATCGTGCTCTTGAGCTCGTCATCGAGCTCGGTCACTCTCTCCTGCGCCTTGCGGCGCTCCTGGAGCAGCTTCTGGAGCTCCTCCTCGGTCTTCTTGCCGCCGCCGTAGATCTCGGGCACCCAGTGCTGCTTCGCCGGGTCCGGGCGATCGTAGTCCTCGCTCACCAAGGGCCGCGCCGCTAGCTCTCGTTCCGGGATGAGGGCCTTCTCATAGGGAATCAACGACAGCAGGTGGCTGATGCAGTTGAGGCGCGCGTGCTTCTTGATGTCCGCGTCCACCAGATACCAGGGAGCCTGCTGGATGTCCGTATAGGTCAACATCGCGTCCTTGGCCTTGGAGTACTCCACCCAGCGCTGCCGCGACTCCTCGTCCATCGGGCTGACCTTCCAGCGCTTGCGCGGGTCCTTCATTCGCTCCTGGAAGCGCTTCTCCTGCTCCTCGGCGCTGACCGAGAACCAGTACTTGATCAGAATGATCCCCGAACGCACCAGCATGCGCTCGAACTCGGGGCACGACTTCAGGAACTCCCGGTACTCGTCGTCGGTGCAAAAGCCCATGATCTTCTCGACGCCGGCGCGGTTGTACCAGCTGCGATCGAAGAGGACGATCTCGCCCTTCGCCGGGAGGTGCGGCACATAGCGCTGGAAGTACCACTGTCCGCGCTCACGCTCGGTGGGCACCCCGAGCGCGACCACCCTCACGATGCGATGGTTCAGCCGCTGAGTGATCCGCTTGATGGTGCCGCCCTTGCCGGCGGCGTCGCGTCCCTCGAAGAGCACGACCACACGATGCCCATGGAGCTTCACCCATTCCTGCAGCTCGACGAGCTCCTCCTGAAGCCGGCCGAGTACCTTGAAGTAGTACTCACTGCTGATCCGATCGTCTTTGCGGTACTTTTTCATTCATCGACTCCAGGAGCGTTGGTTGCGTGCGATTGGGCCTATCCTACCCGGAGATCGATCGTTCAGGTGGTCGTCGTAGCCGCCCGAGCCCGACAATCACCGAGAAAGCCGGGCCTTCAGCCGTGGGCGGAGGGAGCTCAACCAGCTGCGCTAGCATGGCCGGAACGTGGACTCGTACCTGTCTCTTCTAGCGCCGACGCCGGCGTTTCCTTCGAAGATCGTGGGAATCGGGCGAAGTTATCGAGACCACGCGTTGGAGCTCGACAACCCGGTTCCGGACGAACCGCTGCTGTTCTTGAAGGCGCCGTCTTCGCTGCTCGGGCCGGGCGGAGTGGTCCGGCTCCCCGAGGAGAGCGATCGGGTGGACTTCGAAGGCGAGTTCGCTCTGGTCGTCGGCCGGAGAATCTCGAGAACGAGCCCGGAGTCTGCGCTCGACGCCGTTCTGGGAGTCACGCTGGCTTGCGACGTCACCGCCCGGGATCTCCAGAAGCGCGACCGCACGTTCACTCGCGCCAAGTCCATGGACACCTTCTGCCCGGTCGGCCCCCGATTGGAGACCGACCCCGACTGGGACAACCTCGAGCTGCAAACCTCCGTCAACGGCGAGGTGAGGCAGCAGGGGCGCGCCGGCGACCTGATCTGGGGATTCGGCGAGCTGGTGAGCTACGCCTCGCGCTACATGACCCTGGAGCCGGGCGACCTCGTCTTGACGGGTACTCCCGCCGGTGTCGGCCCGCTGGCCGATGGCGACCGGGTCGAGATCAGCTCGCCCCAGATAGGCTCTCTGAAGTTCGGCGTCGCCGGCGGCCTTCGGTAGGCGGCCGCTAGAATCCCCGCCCGCCGCCGCAGAGGAGCTCGCCGGCCGCATCCAGCAGGCCCCGCTCCCTGGGCGACTCGACGATCGCCCGATACTCGTCCGGCTCCAGAAAGGCGGGCTCGTA
>JAHEKO010000375.1 GCA_024638355.1 Acidobacteriota bacterium | reverse complement strand
TGCTGCGCGTCGATCCGAGCCACGGCGGCTTGTCGCTGACGACGCACGCCCGCCCGGCCCTACGCGGCCGGCAAGAGGTCCGGCTGCGGCGCGATCCGGTTCCGGCGCCCGCCACTCCGCGCTCGACCCGCGGCCGCTCGCTCGACGGCATCCTCGAATCTTCGCTCGATCGCGAGCTGTTCGAGGCGCTCCGTGCCGCCCGCCTCGAGGCCGCACGCGCTCGCGGCGTACCCCCGTACGTCATCTTCCACGACCGCACGCTGATCGAGATGGCACGCGAGCGACCCGCCTCCCCGGAGGCCTTGTCGACCCTGCCCGGAGTCGGGCGCAAGAAACTCGAGCGTTATGGTGATATATTCCTCCGCGTTATCGCCGAGCACGGCTGAGGCACCCTGGCAGGGTCGGTCGAGCTCACGGAGACCAGCAGCGGTCCCCGGCAGAAAAACCGGATAGAGACAGAAACGGAATCGCGTGGCAGGGAGCGGCGCAACCCGCTCTTAGCGGCAAGCTCCATAGCCACACATTGCAATCTGAACATAGGCTCGCCGCCATAGCTACTCAGTCCGAGACGAGGTAGAAGCGGCGTCGTACTTTCTCTCCAACAAGATAAGGAAGCCTCCATGTCGAGAATGAAGAAGACGATCCTGACGGCCCTGGTGCTCACCCTCGGGCTGTCGACCGCCGGCCAGGCGGGCTGGTACCACTTCGCCAACAACGTCCGCACCCCCGACGGCAATCTGGTCCACGATGGCGCCATGGTGCAGATGTCCGTCGTCGCCACGGAGATGAACAGCTCCTGGGCGTGCGTTCGGTATTCGAGAGACTCCAAGAAGCTCAAGCAGGGCCGCGTGAAGTCGACTGCCCGCTATCTCCTCGACGGCGAAGAGATTCGCAAGATCGACTTCGTCGAGCGCGTCACGCAAAACCGGGTCCTCAACTGCAAGAAGGGTCCGAAGGCCCCGGTCGGGACGGTGGTCGAGTTCACCCACCAGTTCCTGGGCATGCCCCGGGTCTTCGGCAAGAAGGGCGAATACATCGACGTCAGCGGCGTGGTGGGAGCGAAGATCCTGCAGCCGGTGATCGCTTTCGACGCCGGGACCCTCGCGCTGATGCCCGCGGAGGACGACGGCCGAGGCCGGATCGCCAGCGCCAGCTCGCTGTTCGTGGCCGACCAGGCCTCTCAGCGGCACCCGGTCGCCCTCTCGCAGACGGCCATCGCCAACCGCGCCCTCGCCAGTCCGAAGGTCTGCGTGAGCTACCGCCGGGCCGCCGGCGAGAACCGCAACCAGGGACGCTTCGTCGCGACCTCGACCGTGATCTACCCCAACGGCCAAACCGAGAAGCTCGAGTTCGGCGCAGGCGTCAGCAAGGGCGAGGCGGTCCGCTGCAAGGATCTTTCGAGAGACGTGCCCGTGGGCACCGTGGTCGAGAGCGACATCCAGTTCCAGAAGATGCCGCGCCTGCGCGACCTCAAGGCCTCGCCGGAGCACTTCATGATGAACACCTCCATCTCCACCGCGGGCGACGTGGACTTCCGGCCGCCGCCGGCGGCGCCGGTCGTCGACGCTCCGCCGTCGGATCCCGGATCCGGCACGCCGCCGCCGCCGCCACCACCGGGAGGAGGGGGCCCCCTCAACGCGGCCGATCAGCGCTGCATCTCCCGCGTTCTCTACGCGGGCGGCTCCGGCTCGCGGCAGATCGTTCGACCGAGGGGCAACAAGGGCGGCAAGTTCGAGGTCTTCGGCCCGAGGAGCGCGATCGCGAACGGTAAGGCGGTTCCCGCGACCCTCGGCTTCGGGTCCACCTACGCACTCGCGTGCAACGACTACGAGCGCAAGATGGGCAGCCTCGGCCCCGAGGGCAGTTCACTGTCGGGCTCCGACGTCGGCGGTTGGATCTGGTACTCGAACCTGAGCTCCGCGGCCGGTCCCACCGCCGTCCGCAAGGACCCGCGGGGCGGCTTCCACGGCGACTACTGGCGCCCGTGGAGCGGCGTGGTGATCCTCAACGGGGGCAGCCCGGGAGCGATCCTGAAGGCCCTGCAGAGCCGCGGGCTCTAGGGCGCAGGCCAGGCAGCGAAACGAGGGCGGCCGCCATCCGAGAGGGTGGCGGCCTTTCTCGTATGGCCGCTGCGGGCCTCGCGCCGCCTAGTCGCTCCAGATGAAGGCCTGAAACGCTTGCCAGATGTCGTAGAGGTTGAACATGGCGATCACCTTTCGTCCGAACCCCGACCAATCCGCCGAGGTTGCCCCAGGTAGGGGCAGCATTCGTGCCAGCCGGTTCTTACCCGGCGCGCGAGGCCCGAGGAGCGACGCAAACCGTTCATTCAATTGATCTTGAGGCGCCGCTTGTGCCGCGCCGATAGCGCTCGGCGCCGGCGCCTCGAGATCGAAAAAACGGTGCGCTCCGCCGGGAATCCGGCGGGCAGCGCACCTCGACCGCTCCGCCCGGGTCGGCTACAGTTGCACAATGCCGCAACGACCAGCCCCCGACGAGTACGACGACTACTACGGCCTCTACATTCGACAGGTGCCCGAGGGCGACGTTCTCGAGATCCTGGCCGTGGAGGTCGAGCGGACCGGCGAGGTCATCCGCCGGGTGTCGCCCGAGCGTGAGGCCTTTCGCTACCAGGACGGCAAGTGGTCGATCCGAGAGGTGCTGGGCCACATGGTGGACGTCGAGCGCGTCTTCGCCCATCGCGCGCTCTGGTTCGCCCGTGGCGTCGCGGAGCCGCTTCCCGGAATGGATCAGGATCCCTGGGCCGACATCTCCAACGCCGGCGAGCGCCCGCTCACCGACCTCTACGCCGAGCTCGCGCTGACCCGGATGTCGAATCTGGCGATGTTCCGGAGCTTCGACGCCGAGAGCTGGCTGCGCCGCGGGACCGCCAGCGGCTGCGAGTTCAGCGTGCGCTCCATTCCGTTCATCCTCGCCGGCCACGAGATCCACCACCGGCGGGTGCTCAAAGAGCGCTATCTGGCGGGAGCCTAGCCCTACTCGAGGGCGTCGCCCGACGCCTCGGCGAAGGCGCGCGAGACCGCCTCGGGCGCGTAGGCGTCGAAAGCACGCTCGAGCCTCTCGTCACCGCGGGCCAGCCGCTGGCGGAACGCGCTCAGATCGATCGACTCGAGAGCCTGCTCGAGGCTCCGCCCGCCGGCCACCGCCGCCCGCGCGCGCTCACCGATCGCCGTGAAGTAGTCCTTCAACAGCCGCAGCTGCTCCTTGCCCCGGAAGACGGGCCCGTGGCCCGGCAACACCGTCGAGAACTCGAGCGCCTCGAGCTCGGCCAGCGCGTCGAGCCAGGATCCCGGGAAGCCGTGGCCGGCGTAGGGCATCTCGTCGAGCAGATCGCCGGTCAAGAGCACTCCCTCGCGAGGCAGGTGGATGACCGTGTCGCCGCGGGTATGTGCCGTGAAGTGGAGCAGGCGAATGGACCGTTCGCCGCGCTCGAGGGTCAGCTCGTCGTCGTAGACGATCTCGGGTGGCAGGAGTCGGGCGCGGTCGAGGGCGGCGAGCCGACTTCTGGCGGCGGCAATCCCTTCGCGCTGCCGAGCCTGCTGCTCGTCGGTCAGCGGGTCGCCGGAGAGGCCCAGCCCCCGCTCGAGCTGCGACTCCGCCAGCGAGATCCTCTCGCGCAGTTCCTCGGCCTGCTCGCGCAGGTAGGCGGCGGCGCGTGCGGGCACGTCCTCGACCAGGCTTCGGTGGCCGACGAACCGCACGGCGTCGCCCAGCCGCTCGCGATAGACCTGGTTGCCCTGCGTGTGGTCGCTGTGCCAGTGGGTGTTGATGACCAGACGAATGGGAAGCTCGGTGAGCTCGCCGACCGCCTCGATCAGCTCGCCGACGGCTCGCGGATCGGACGGGGCGTCCACCACGATGACATCGCGGTCGTTGACCAGGACGACCGAATTCGAATCGTCTTGGCTCGACGCCTCCGGCTGGAGCGCGGCGTAGACGCCTTCGGCGACCTTCTCGATACGTAACAGACGGTCCGAGCTCTCCTCCGCGGCCGCGCTCCCGGCGAGGAGCAGCCCGCCGACGAGCCCGAGAATCTGTGCGCGCTTCATCCTCCTAGTCTCCCACGACCGCGACTCGGGCCGAAGCGGCGCGCCGCTCAGTCGAGCAGCGACGGATCGACTCCGAAACGGACGTCGGCGCCCGCTTCGATCGTCACATCGCCGACCAGGGTCACGCTGACGCCCGCCCTGAACGCGGCGTTGGCGCCGGC
>JAHEKO010000027.1:13575-17095 GCA_024638355.1 Acidobacteriota bacterium | reverse complement strand
CTGCGCGCCTGCTGGGAGCCGCGGGCCGACGGATTCTCCGGCACCTGCAACACCTTCACGCTCGCCAAGGCGCTGGCCTTCGTGGTCGAGCGCCGGCCGGAGGTCTTGAACTTGAGCGTCGCCGGCCCTCCCGATCCCTTGCTGGAGCGCCTGATTCAAGCCGTGCTGTCGCAGGGGACCGCGGTGGTCACCGCCTACCGCAAGAGCGCGGGCGCCGTCGCTTTCCCCGGGTCGATGAGCGAGGTGATGGCGGTCGGAAGCCCGGACCTTCCTGCCGGAGAGGGGTCCGCACCGCCGCTTGCCGCGCCCGCTCGGGACATCCTGGCGACCGTGCCGGGCGGCGGGTTCGACTTCGTTTCGGGAAGCTCCTTCGCCGCCGCCCACGTCAGCGGCGTCCTCGCCCTGCTGCTGGAAAGGGCCCCGGGGCTGGCCGTCGAGCGGCTAGCCGATGTGCTCCGGAAGACGTCCCGGCCGGCGCCGGGAGGCCCGGGCGTTTCCGTGCCACTGGTCGACGCCTGCGCCGCGCTCGATCAGGTGGCCACCGAGGGCCGGTGCGCCCGCAGCGCCGCCAATCGGTCGGCTCGGGCGGGCCGCTGAGCCCGGCTCGTTGAACCTTCTGGCGCTCTCGGGGCACTCAAGAGGCAGACCCGGTCGCCGCGCGACCTCGACCTACAAGCCCAGACAAGGAGACTCCGCATGCTCAAGTATCTGAAGCTCGCCCCCATTCTGTTCGTGGTCTCGGTCGCCGAAGCCCAGCCAGTCAGAACGGAGTTCGTCACGGGCAGCGGCTTTCTGCGGTCCAGTTCCGGGATCTCCGTCGAGTTTGCGGTCGATGCCAGCCAGCAGGACCCGAACGATCCGGTTGGCTGGATGGTAGCGGCCTTCTACTCCTTCCCGCAGCACCTCTTCATGACCTTCGAATCCATCGGACTGACGTCGATCGCGGTGGACAAGCGGACGGCGCTGGTGACCGGCACCGCGACGGTCAGCGACGACCGATCCGGCTTCGTGGGAGAGGTGCAGTTCAGCGCGGTCTTCGAAGACCTCAACTCCAAGAAGAAGCGGCCGCAGAACGACGAGATGACCCTGACCCTGATTCTGCCCACGGGAGCGGAGACCTTCGCCGGCAGCATCGTGCCCGGAGGCGTCGAAGTCGGAAGGCGCAGGCGGTAGGGGCTCCGAGCTAGACGTCGAACTCCACGCCCTGCGCCAGGGGCAGCTCCTCGCCGTAGTTGATCGTGCAGGTCTGCCGGCGCATGTAGATCTTCCACGAGTCGGAGCCCGCCTCGCGGCCGCCGCCGGTCTCCTTCTCGCCGCCGAAGGCGCCGCCGATCTCGGCGCCCGAGGTGCCGATGTTGACGTTGGCGATGCCGCAGTCGCTGCCCGCCGGCGACAGGAAGCGCTCGGCCGACAGCACGTTGGTGGTGAAGATCGCCGACGACAGCCCCTGGGGTACGGCGTTGTGCTGCGCGATCGCCTCGGCGAGCTCGTCGAACTCGAAGATGTAGAGGATCGGCGCGAAGGTCTCGTCGCAGGTGATCGGCATCTGGACGTTCGCCTCGACCAGGGTCGGCTGGACGAAGAAGCCGGTGCCTTCGATCGCCTCGCCGCCGAACAGGATACGCCCGCCCTGCTCGACCGCCGTGGCGAGGGCCTTCTTCATGTCCTCGACGGCGCGGCCGTCGACCAGCGGGCCCATGAGCGTCGAATGCTCCATCGGATCCGCCGGCGTGATCGACTTGTACGCCTCGACCAGGCGCGCCTTGAAGCTCGCGGCGATCCCCTTCTGCAGGAAGAGCCGCCGGGTGGTGGTGCAGCGCTGGCCGGCGGTGCCGACCGCGGCGAACAGCACCGCCCGCAGCGCCAGGTCCTGATCGGCGTCGTCGGTGATGACGATGCCGTTGTTGCCGCCCAGCTCGAGGAGGCTGCGGCCGAGGCGCTCGGCCACCGCCTTGCCGATCGACCGGCCCATGGCCACCGAGCCTGTGGCCGAGATGAGCGGGATGCGGCGATCCTCGGTCATCGGCTTGCCGACCTGGTTGCGATCGCCGATCGCCAGCCCGAACACCGGTGGCGCGTCGTTGGCTTCGAGCACGCGCTGGGCGATCCGGGTGATGGCCACCGCGGTCAGCGGCGTCTTCGCCGAGGGCTTCCAGATCATCGAGTCGCCGCAGACGGCCGCCACCATCGCGTTCCAGGCCCAGACCGCCACCGGGAAGTTGAAGGCGGTGATGATGCCCACCGGCCCGAGCGGGTGCCACTGCTCGTACATTCGATGCTCGGGGCGCTCGGAGTGCATCGACAGGCCGTAGAGCTGGCGCGACATGCCGACGGCGAGGTCGGCCATGTCGATCATCTCCTGGACCTCGCCCAGGCCTTCGCTCAGGATCTTGCCCATCTCGAGCGTGACCAGGGCGCCGAGCGCGTCCTTGTGGCGGCGCAGCTCGTCGCCGAGCTGGCGGACGACCTCGCCGCGCTTGGGAGCCGGCCAGGTTCGCCACTGCTCGAAGGCCCTGACCGAGGCCGCGGCGACGCGCTCGTAGTCCTCGCTCGAGGCGGTTCGAACCGAGGCGATCGGCTCCTCGGTGGTGGGGTTGATCGACTCGATCACCGGCCCCGAGGTGTCGATCCAGCCGCCGTCGAAGGCGCCCGGGTTCTCGGGCTCGATGCCGAGCGAGGCGAGGAGGGAAGTGGTCTTGCTCAAGGTATCAACGGTCATCTTCAGGCTCCCGATCTGCGGAAACTCTTGTGGAAAAGGTGTCGAGGGGGTGCGGAAAACTCGAGGGCTGGTGAGAAGGGCAGGCTAGAAGACGGCCACCAGCGCGCGCTCGATCTGGCCCATCGCTTCGTCCACCTCGGCGGTGGTCAGGGTCAGAGCGGGCCGGAAGCGAATCGAGCGCTCGCCCGAGGTCAGGGCGAGAACGCCGTGCTCGGCGATCGTGTTGATGGCCCGTTTCTGGGTGTCGTGGTCCTCGAGATCGAAGGCGGCGAAGAGGCCGCGGCCGCGCGGATTGGTCACCTTGCCGGGGAAGAGCGCCGCGAGCTCGCCCAGGCGCGCCAGCAGATGCTCGCCCACCCGAGTCGCCTGGGCCAGCAGACCATCCTCTTCGATGACCTCGACGTAGCGCCGGCAGCGCACCATGTCGACGAGGTTGCCGCCCCAGGTCGAGTTGATGCGGCTCGAGACCTTGAACACCGAATCGACCTCGTCGATCCGGTCCGAGGCGCAGATGCCGCACACCTGCGTCTTCTTGCCGAAGGCGAAGATGTCGGGCTGGACGTCGAAGTGCTCGAAGCACCACCAGCGGCCGGTGGTTCCGAACCCGGTCTGGATCTCGTCGAAGATGAGCAGGAGCTCGTTCTCGTCGGCGAGCTCGCGCAGGGCGCGCAGGAACTCGGCGCGGAAGTGGCGGTCGCCGCCCTCGCCCTGGATCGGCTCGATGACGGCGCAGGCGATGTCGTCGGGATTGTCGACCAGGGCCTGCTTGAACTGGGCGATCGCGGCGGCCTCCTCGCGCTC
>JAHEKO010000027.1:8026-13475 GCA_024638355.1 Acidobacteriota bacterium | reverse complement strand
CGCGGAAGTGGCGGTCGCCGCCCTCGCCCTGGATCGGCTCGATGACGGCGCAGGCGATGTCGTCGGGATTGTCGACCAGGGCCTGCTTGAACTGGGCGATCGCGGCGGCCTCCTCGCGCTCGACGCGCTCGAGAATCGAGTCGGTGATGGGGAACTCGAGGCAGGGGGCGTCGATCCGCGGCCAGCAGAACTTGGGGAAGAGATCGGTCTTGGTGGGATCGGTGTTGGTCAGCGACAGGGTGTAGCCGCTGCGGCCGTGGAAGGCGTGGCGGAAGTGGATCGCCTGCCGGCCCTTCTCGCCCTTGCCCGCCGCCAGGTTCTTGCGGATCTTCCAGTCGAAGGCCGTCTTGAGTGCGTTCTCCACCGCCAGGGCACCTCCCTCGATGAAGAACATCCGCCGGTTGAGCGGCTCCGGCACGGTGCGCGCCAGGGCCGCCACGAACTCGGCCATCTGGGTGGTGTAGAGATCGGAGTTCGACGGTTTGTTAAGTGCCGCCGGCATCAGCTGCGCCAGGAACTCTTCGTCCTCGAGCTTGGGATGGTTGTAGCCCAGCGGACAGGTCGAGAAACAGGTGAAGAGGTCGAGGATCTCCCGACCGTCGCGCGCGTCGACGAGAACCGATCCGCGGCTCCGCTCGAGGTCGAGCACCATCGGCAGGCCGTCGGCCAGCATGTGTTCGCCGAGCAGTTGGTGGACGTCCTGGGGCGAGACTCGGTTGAGCTGGCGCGTCAACGACATGCTTGGCTCCTCACCGTCGGTTTGAGTGGAAGAACGGCCCGGAGAGAGGCCCCTACCGGCCACGGATCCGTGCCTCAGGGTAGCACATCGGGAGGCCCGGGAACCCGGTCCGAAGGGGGGCTCGGCCGCCTTCCTACGAGTCGTCGAGGAGGCGCGCCAGCCTCGCCCGGATCTCGGCGTACGCCGGGTCGTCGGCCAGATTGAGGCGCTGGTGCGGGTCGTCGGCGAGGTCGTAAAGCTCGGCCTGGCTCGCTCCCGGGCCCCACTCGCTATAGCGGAAGCGATCGTCCCGGACGCTGCGGGCGACGCGGTCGCCGCGCTTTTCCTGCGAGAAGGCGGGGAACCAGGGGCGCTCGGGATCTGCCAGCAGCGGCCGCAGGCTGCGCCCCTCGAGCTCGAACGGCACCTCGATGCCGGCGAGATCGGCCAGTGTCGGATAGAGGTCGACGAGCTCGACCGGCCGCTCCGTGCGCTTGCCGGCCAGGCGCATCCGCGGTGCGTGGACCATGAGCGGTACGCGCAGAGACTCCTCGTAGAGGGTGCTCTTGCCCCACCAGCCGTGCTCGCCGAGGTGGTAGCCGTGATCGGAGACGACGACCACCACCGTCGTCTTCCACAGGTCGAGCCGGTCGAGGGCCTCGAGCAGCACGCCGAGCTGGCGATCGGCGAACGTCGCCGCCGCGTGGTAGCCGCGCATCAGCTCTCGGCGGTCGCGGAGGCTGAGGCCTGCGAGGATGCGAGTCGTGCTCGGGTTCGGCAGCACCTCCGCGGGCACGTCCGCGCCCGGCTGCGGGTCCCACAAGGAGGGGAACGACGGCAGCTTGTAGCGCCGGAAGTCGGCGCGGGGAGCCCGATAGGGTGCGTGCGGCTTGCGGAATCCGACCGCGATGAAGAAGGGCCGGTCGCGCACCTCCTCGAGGAGCTCGACGGCCTTGGCCGCGGCGGCGCCGTCGGGTTGATCGGCGTCGTCGCCGCGAGCGGCGAGCCAGCCGTCGTTCTTGAAGCGCCCCGCGGTGACCCGCCGCCCTTTGCCGCGGAGGCCCTTGCGGCTGCCCGTTGGGAACGACCGATCGCGCCAGGTGTCGCGCTCTCGCCAGATCTGGCCCTTGTGGAAGACCTTGCCGACGCCGGCGGTGAAGTAGCCGTTGACGAGGAAGATCTGCGGCAGGGTGACGGCGTCGGGTAGCCGGCGGCGGTAGTAGACCTCGTTGTCGAGCACCCCGGTCGTGCGCGGCCGCAGGCCGGTGAGCATCGAGGTTCGGCTGGGATTGCACGCCGGCTGCTGCGCGTAGGCGTGAGTGAACGTCATACCGCGCTGCGCGAAGCGCTCCAGGCTCGGCTGCTCGATGGCGCGATCGACCGGAACCGCCCGCAGGTCGTCGAACATCACCAGCAGGACGTTGGGTGCCTCGGGCTCGGTGCTACCGGCCCGCGCCGGAGCCGCCGGCTGGAGGGCCAGCAGCAGCGCCGCGCCGAGGGCGGAGAGCCGTAGCCTCGTTCCGGCCACCAAAACCATGTCGCGAGCAGGCTAGCACGCGGCTATCCGGCTTCGCGCCGGCGTACCGGCTCGCTGGCGGCGGCCGTGCGGTTGCGGCCGGTCTCCTTGGCGACGTACATCGCCGAATCGGCCAGCCGGAGCAGGGTGCTCTTGCAGCGCTCCGCCGACAGCTCGCCGCTCAGGTGGCGCCTGAGCGAGGCGATGCCCACCGAGCAGGTGATGCCGGTCAGATAGAGCGGGTCGGGCTGGATCTCGCCGCGCGCGGCGCAGAAGGTGTTGGTGACGATGCGCTCGCGGATGGTCTCCGCGACTTCGATGCCGCCAGCGAGGTCGAAGCCCGGCAGCACGAGCACGAACTCGTCGCCGCCGTAGCGGGCGGCGATGATGTCGTGCCCCTTCTCGAACTGTCGCAGCAGGTGGCCGACCTCCTGCAGCACCTGACTGCCGGCGAGGTGGCCATGCGAGTCGTTGACCCGCTTGAAGAAGTCCAGATCGAGAAAAAGCAGCACCAGATCCTCGCCGCTCCCTTGACAGCGCTCGATCGAGTGGGCGAGCGCGACATGCAGGTAGCGATCGTTGAACAGGCCCGTGAGGTTGTCGCGCTTGGCGATCTCCTGCGCCTGGCGGCCGTCGAGCACGTTCTGGATCGAGACCGAGATGAAGCCGGCGAAGATCTCGAGCAGGTTGACGTCGTGCTGGGTGTAGCCCTCCGGCGTGTACATGCGGTTGACCAGCTCGAGCACGCCGCACACCTCCTGCTCGATGCGGATCGGAATCGCCACCAACGAGCGTGTCTCGTACTCGTTGTCGTGGTCGAAGATGGGATAGAAGAGCTCGTCGTCGCTCGGGTCGGAAGCGCTGTACGAAGTGCCCTCGCGGTAGACGTGGCCGGCGATGCCGTCGACCGCCGAGATCTCGCGGCCGAGCAGGTCCTCGGAAGCCTCGCCGAACGAAGCGATGAAGGTGAGCGAGTTGTTGGCGCGGTCGCTGCGCTTGGCGTTCGGGTTGTCGAGCAGGATCGACCCCGCCTCCGACGGCACGAACTCGTTGGCCTTGCGCAGAACCGTACTGAGGTTCTCGGCCAGGCTCATATCCCGGCCGAAAGCGGGCGTCGCACGCCGGCGTTCCAGGAACGCCTCTAGCTCAGTCGGTTCCAGACAGTGGAACCTGGTCATTCACATACTCCACAACTCGTCTGAAACCATAACAAAGGACTCTGGTTTCCGGAGTGGAATGCGACACTACCGGGGCGGGTGGATGATAGACATCGAATCGCCGTGACCCGTATCGCGCTCAAGAAATCGCTGGGGCAGCACCACCTCGTCGACCCGTCTCTCTGCCGGCCGCTGATCGACTATCTCGATTCCGAGGGCGAGCGAGTGATCGAGATCGGCCCGGGCGGCGGCGTGCTGACCCGGGCTCTGCTCGAGCGGGGCGCGGAGGTCTGGGCCCTGGAGGTCGATCCGGAGTGGGCCTTCGAGCTGAGAAGGCGCATCGCCGAGCCCGGGCTGCGTCTCGCCGTCGCCGACGCCCTCGATCTCGCCTGGGAGGGGGTCCCCACCGGCTGCCGGGTCGCCGGCAATCTGCCCTTCAACGTCGCGACCCCGCTGATCGGCCGCATGCTGCTCTCCGGCTGGGGCGTCCCGAAGGCCGGCTTCCTGGTGCAGAGCGAGGTGGCGGACCGCCTGATCGCCGGGCCGGGAAGCTCCGACTACGGCTCGCTGAGCGTACTGGTCGCGGTGCGCGCGCGAGCGCGTCGCCTGGGTGTGGTGCCGCGCGGCCGCTTCCGGCCGCCGCCCAGGGTCGATGGCGCGTTTGTCGGCTTCGAGCTGATCGAGCCGCCGCTGCCGAGGGCCGAGCTCGGCGCTTTCGCCCGCACCGTGCGCGCCGCCTTCTCGCTCCGCCGCAAGACCTTGCGCAACTCGCTGGCGTCGGCCTGCGGTCGGCCGCGGGCGGACGCCGCCGTCGAGGAGCTCGGCCTCGGCATGCGCGTACGCGCGGAGGCGCTGGCCGTAGAAGATTTCCTGCGTCTCCATCGGTGGTTCGCCGCTTCGACCTCAAGCTCTTTGTAGGTAATTGAAGCTAAGCGACTATCAATGCTAGAGTTTCGGCACCTGTGAAAGGGTCGAAAGCTTTGGCAGCGCCCGCAAGCAAGAAGCCCGCGCGTCCGCGGCTCCCTCCCGCCAAGAGCGCCGAGCTCACCGGCATCGCGCTGCTCCTGCTGGCCCTTCTCACCGCCCTCAGCTTCGTCACCTACCACCCCGAAGACCCCAGCCTGCTGTTCGAGCTGAGCGGTACGTCCGGGCTGCGCAATCTGGTCGGACCGGTCGGTGCCCAGATCTCGGCGATCGCCTTCGGACTCGTCGGAATCTGCTGTCTGGCTCTGCCGGTCTTTCTGGGCGTCACCGGCTGGCGCCGGCTGCGGCGGCAGTCGCTGCCCCCGATCGCCGGCCGGGGCTTCGGAGCGGCGGTGATCCTGCTTTCGCTTCCCGGCCTCCTGCAGCTCACGCTGAGCAAGATCGGCTGGCGGGGGATCGAGATCGACTCGGGCGGCGCGATCGGCCGGCTTACCGCCGCCGGGCTGACCCATCAGCTCGGCTTCACCGGCGCCATGTTGGTGTCGATCGCCGTCGTCGCGATCGGCGTCGCGCTGCTCGTACAGTCGACGCTCGAGGAGCTGCTGGCCGGGTGGACGGTCGCGCTGCGCCGGTTCTGGGACCGCGCGAGCCTGAGCTGGTCGCGTCGCCGCGAGCGGCAGCGCAAGAGCGATGCGCGGCGGCGCGTCGTGGCCAAGCACATGCAGCGGGTCGCGGAGAGCCAGGAGGCGGGGGGCGCGGCGGGCGCTGCGCCGGCGATCGATCTTCCGCTGCAGGTCACTCGCAAGGAGGGAGCGCCCGAGTTCGCTATTCGCAAGGTCGAGGTCGAAGCCGGCGCGCCGGCCGTGGAGGGGAGCCTGGCGGCCTCCAAGAAGACGAAGAAGAAGAAGGGAGACCGGCCGCAGCGGCGGATCGCCTTCCGGCACGAGGGCGTGCCGAAGGAGGCGATGCCGCCGCTCAACCTGCTCACGCTCGATCAGACCATCTCGCACATTCGCGAGGACGAGCTCGTTCGCCTGGGCGAAGTGATCCGCTCGCGCTGCGCCGAGTTCGGCGTCGAGGGGACGGTCGACGGCATCAGTCCGGGGCCGGTGATCACGGTCTTCGAGTTCCAGC
>JAHEKO010000027.1:2244-7926 GCA_024638355.1 Acidobacteriota bacterium | reverse complement strand
CGCGAGGACGAGCTCGTTCGCCTGGGCGAAGTGATCCGCTCGCGCTGCGCCGAGTTCGGCGTCGAGGGGACGGTCGACGGCATCAGTCCGGGGCCGGTGATCACGGTCTTCGAGTTCCAGCCGGCGCCGGGCGTGAAGGTGAGCCAGATCGTCAATCTGCAGGACGACCTGGCGCTGGCGCTCAAGGCCGAGTCGGTTCGCATCGAGCGGATGCCGGGCCGCTCCACCCTGGGCATCGATGTGCCGAACGACAAACGCTCGGTGATTCACCTCGGCCACCTCCTCAGCCAGGAGGGTTTCGCCAAGTCGCCGTCGCCGCTGACGATGGCGCTCGGCACCACCATTCACGGTGAGCCCTTTTTCTCCGACCTCGCCACCATGCCGCACCTGCTCGTCGCCGGCGCGACCGGTTCGGGCAAGAGCGTCGGGCTGCAGAGCATGATCACCTCGATGGTCTACAAGGCGACGCGTGAGCAGGTGCAGTTCATCTTCATCGATCCGAAGCGGATCGAGCTCGGCGTCTACCGGGACATCCCGCATCTCAAGGCCGAGGTGGTGGTCGATCCGAAGAAGGCCTCCAACGCGCTGCGCTGGGCGGTGGCGGAGATGGAGCGCCGCTACCGGCTGCTGGCCGAGGTCCACGTGCGGTCGATCGACTTCTACAACCGGGCGATCCGGGATCCGGAGGTCCAGAGCCGGCTGGCGCTCAGCGAAGGCGAGTCGGTGGTCACCACCGACGACCTCAAGCCGCTGCCCTACTACGTCGTCGTCATCGACGAGCTGGCCGACCTGATGATGGTGTCGTCCGCCGACGTCGAGGCCTCGATCGCGCGGCTGGCGCAGATGGCGCGGGCGGTCGGGATTCACCTCATCGTCGCCACCCAGAGGCCATCGGTGGATGTCCTCACCGGCACGATCAAGGCGAACTTTCCGTGCCGCATCTCCTACGCCACCGCGACGCGCCACGACTCGCGCACCATCCTCGATCAGGTCGGAGCCGAGAGGCTGCTCGGCCGCGGAGACATGCTCTTCATGCCGCCGGGGACCTCGCGGGTTCTACGGCTGCACGGCGCGCTGGTCTCCGAGCAGGAGACCGCCGCGCTGGTGCGTTGGCTCAAGAAGCGGGGCGCGCCCGAGCTCGACCCCAAGGTCCTGGCGGATCCGGAGGAGAAGCGCGGCAGCGCCGCCGGCGGCGACGGCGACGACGACATGTTCGACGTCGCGGCGCGCCTGGTGGTCGCCGAGCGCCAGGCGTCGGCGAGCTTCCTTCAGCGCCGGCTGCGGGTCGGCTTCTCGCGCGCGGCGCGCCTGATCGACATCATGGAGCGCGAGGGGCTCCTCGGACCGCCCCAGGGCTCGAAGCCGCGCGAGGTGCTGGTGCCCAAGGACTATTTCTCCGAGATCGACGAGCACCTGGCGCAGGGATAGCGTCCGGCCCCGCGGTGGGCGTTCCGGTCGATTCGCCCGGCACGGGTCCGGGCGCTACTAGTAATCTCGGGGGAGATGAGCGGGAAGCTCTTTTTCTTCGGCACGCCGGCCTTCGCCGTACCGACGCTCGACGCCCTCGAACGCGCAGGTCGCGAGCCCTCGCGCGTCATCACCCAGCCGGCACGACCGTTCGGGCGCGGTAGAAAGCTCCAGGAGCCGCCGGTGGCACGATGGGCGATGGAGCGGGGGATTCCCGTCTCCCAACCGCGGCGCGTGCGCGCGCGGAGCTTCCGCGAGCTGGCGACCGCCGACCCGCCCGACGTCGCGGTGGTCGTCGCCTTCGGCCAGATCTTCCCCGAGTGGCTCCTCGAGCTGCCCCGCCTCGGCTGCGTGAACCTGCACGGCTCGCTGCTTCCGGCCTACCGCGGCGCTGGTCCGATCCAGGCCGCGATCGCGAACGGCGAGACCGTCACCGGGGTCACGACCATGCTGATGGAGATGGCTCTCGATTCGGGGCCGGTCCTCCAGCAGCGCTCGACTCCGATCGGCCCGGAGGAGACGTCTTCCGAGCTCGGGGAGCGGCTCGCGACGATCGGGGCCGAGCTGATGGTCGAGACCATCGGCCTGCTCGAGGCGGGCGCCATCGAGCCGCAGCCTCAGGACGACTCGCTGGCCACGTTCGCGCCGCTCCTCTCGAAGGAGGATGGCCGGGTCGATTGGGAGCTGGAAGCGGAGGCGATCTTCAATCGACTCCGCGCGTACACTCCGTGGCCGGGCCTTACGACGCTCTTGCGCAACGAGTCCGTCAAGATAGGCTGGGCGCGAGTGGTCGGATCCGAGCAGCAGGGCGAGCCGGGCGAGATCCTCGGCTTGCTCGACGGCCGGCTGGCGGTGGCCTGCGGCGGAGGGACTGTTCTGGGCCTCGAGCGCCTCCAGCGCGCCGGCCGCAAGGCGCTGGCCGCCGCCGAGTTCGCGAACGGCGAGCGGCTGACCCCGGGGGAGCGGTTCGAATGAGCGCGAAGAGGCGCCGCTCGGTCCGCTCGCGTGCGGCGAAGCTCCTCGACCGCGAGCTCAGGTCCTGGTCGGCGCTCAGGCGCCGATTGGATGCGGCGACGGAGGGGCTCGCCGATCGCGATCGGCGCCTGCTCCAGGAGCTCGTTCACGGCTCGCTGCGCTGGCGGGCGCGCATCGATCACGTCATCGAGACGGCCGCCAAGCGGCCGCTACACCGGATCGACGCCGTTTTGCGAGCGCCGCTTCGGCTGGCCGTCTACGAGCTCCTCTTTCTCGACCGGGTGCCGGACTACGCGACGGTCTCGGAGGCGGTCCGCGAGGCGAAGCGGCGGGCACCTCAGGGCGTGTCGTTCGTCAACGCGGTTCTGCGCAAGATCTCCCGCTCGCAGCGGCTCGAGGCGTGGCCCGTCGAGAGCACCGATCCGATCGAGCGGCAGGCGATCGAGACGAGCCACCCTCGCTTCCTGGTCGAGCGCTGGATCAACGAGTTCGGCGCGCCTCGGACGGCCGCCATCCTCGAGGCCAACAACCGGAGACCCGCCCTGCACCTGCTCGCCTTCAACGATCGCGGCGGGCGCGAGCTCTTGGCTCGCAAGCTCGCGGCGGAGGGTGTCGAGAGCCGGACCCTGGACATCTCGCCGCTGGCGCTGGAGATCACCGCGGGCCATCCGCTCTCGACGCGCTCCTGGGAGGAAGGCGACTTCTATCTGCAGGATCAGGCGAGCCAGGCCGCGGCGCTGATCCCGCCGCCGAGCCCGGGCGAGCGGGTCTTCGACGTGGCGGCGGCGCCGGGCGGCAAGAGCTTCGCGCTGCTGGCGGCCGAGCCGACCGTGCGGGTCGTCGCCGCCGACGTCTCGCGGGTGCGCATCTCCACCCTGCGCGCGAACCGCCGACGACTCGATCGCTCGCTGTCACTCGTCGCCTCCGACGCCTCGCGCTCGGCGGTGAAGGGGAGCTTCGACCGGGTGGTCGTGGACCTGCCCTGCTCCGGCACCGGCATCCTCTCGCGCCACCCCGACCTCAAGTGGCGCCTGAAGAAGCCCGAGATCGGCCGCCTGGCCGCGGCGGCGCTAGACATGCTGCACGGCGTCGCGGACACGGTCCGCCCCGGGGGGGTGCTGGTCGCCATGACCTGTTCGATCGAGCGCAAGGAGAACGAGGTGGTGGCCGATCTCTTCCTGCGCGACCATCCGGACTTCACGCGCGTCGATCTCGACGACGTGCTCGAGCCGCCCGCCTCGGAGTACATCCGCGGCCCGGGCCTCTGGCGCCTGCTGCCGGGTCCGCACAACGACGGTTTCACGGTCCAGGTCGTGCGCCGAGCGGCCTAGCGCTGGCTAGCGCACGTTGCCGTAGAGCCGATCCAGCCGCTCGGGCGCGACGCCGACGAAGTAGAGCAGCCAGATCAGCCAGTTGATGGCGATGGTGCGCGCCACCCCCCGCTTCTGGTAGCGGCGCACCGAGACCACCGCCGGCGGCTCGATCAGCGCCACCTGGCCGAGGCGCTTGAGCCGGCGCGCGAGGTCGAGGTCTTCGAGGATCGGCCAGTCATGGAATCCGCCGAGTCGCTCGAAGGCGTCGCGCCGGCAGAACTGGGCCTGGTCGCCGAGCGGGCAGCGGGTGAGCCGGGTGCGAAGGTTGGTCAGCGGGCCGCCCAGGCGCAGCAGGGCGCGCTCGGAGCGCCACTCGACGAGGAAGCCGCCTCCGGCGGCGCCGTTGCGGATCGCCTCGCGGACCCGGTCGAGCGAGCCGGCGGGGAGCTCGGTGTCGGCGTGCAGGAAGAGCAGGATCTCAGCGCTGGCCTCCGCGGCTCCGCGGTTGAGCTGGAGACCGCGTCCCGGCGGTCCCACCACCACGCGCGCGCCGAAACTCTCGGCGATCTCGAGCGTTCGGTCACGGCTGCCGCCGTCGCTCACGATCAGCTGGTCCGCTTCTCCGGCCGGGCCCGCGAGGGCGCTCGCGATCGTCGATTCCTCGTTCAGAACGGGCACCACGACGGCGATCTCGGAGCTGGGCAACGCGGCGGGATGCTAGCATGCCGGCGGTCCGCAACTCCCTGAAAATGAACCGGGAAGAGTCTTTCAGCCACCTCGATGCCGGCGGCCGGGCCCGCATGGTCGACGTGTCCGAGAAGCCGGTCAGCCGGCGCACCGCGGAGGCCTCGTGCCGGGTCCTGCTGGGCGCCGAGACGGCGAGCCGGCTCGACGCGTTACCCAAGGGCGACGCCTACGCGGTGGCGCGGATCGCCGGCGTGCAGGCGGCGAAGCGAACGGCCGATTGGATTCCCCTCGCCCACCCGCTCGCCCTCGAAGACGTCCAGGTCGACATCGAGCGCGTGGCGGACGGGGTCGAGATCCGCAGCCGCACGGTGGTGACGGCGCGCACCGGCGCCGAGATGGAGGCGCTGGTGGCCTGCTCGGCGGCGGCGCTGGCGCTCTACGACATGGTCAAGGCGGTCGAGCGTGAGGCGGTGGTGACCGACCTCCGGCTCGAGCGCAAGAGCGGCGGTACCCGGGGCGACTTCGAGCGGACCCGGCCCGGGCGCGCCGAATGATCCGTACCGGCCTCGACGTGCTGCTCGGAGAGGCGGCGTGCCTCGCGGGTCGCCGCTACGGCGTCCTGGCGCACGCGGCGTCGGTCGACTCGGCGCGGCTCGAGCCGATCGTTCCGGCGCTCGAGCGGGCGGGCGCGCCCGCCCCGAAGGCCCTCTTCGGACCCGAGCACGGCTACCACGGCCACGAGCAGGACATGGTCGGCCTGGCCGATGCCGTCGACCCGTGGAGCGGAGTCCCGGTCCGCTCGCTCTACGGCAGCGACGAGGCATCGCTCCGCCCCGGCCGAGGGGCCTTCGAGGCGCTCGATCTCCTGCTGATCGATCTACAGGATGTCGGCAGTCGCTACTACACCTATGCCGCCACCGCCGTCTGGGCCGCCGAAGCGGCGCTCTCGGCGGGCTGCGAGGTCTGGATCCTGGATCGTCCCAACCCGCTGGGCGGCGTGGTGGTGGAGGGCAACCGGCGGCGTCCGGCCTTCGAGTCGTTCATCGGCGCTTTCGAGATCCCGGTGCGGCACGGTCTGACGCTCGGCGAGCTGGCGCGGCTCGAGGCGACGCGCGCCGGCTGGCCCGAGCCGCCGCGGGTGGTCGAGATGGAGGGCTGGTCGCGGCACATGAGCTGGCGCGATTGCGGCCGGCCGTGGATCGCGCCCTCGCCCAACCTCCCCTCGCTCGAGAGCGCCTGG
>JAHEKO010000027.1:0-2144 GCA_024638355.1 Acidobacteriota bacterium | reverse complement strand
GACGGCGGGCGCGTCGGCTGGCTCGACCTCGAGCTCTCCGACCCGGTACCGCCTTCCCTCGTCGCGCCGACCTCCCTCGATGTGCTGCGGGCGGTGGCGGTCGGACCCCGGCTGGCCATCGCGGTGAAGCCGATGCACGGCAAGCCGGTCCTGAAGGACCTCCTGCGCGAGCACTTCCGCGGCTGCCGAGTGGTCCTGGTGGCGGGCGGCGTCGACGCGCCGGTCCTCGCCCCGGACGGAGAGAGCTGGACGGTCACCGGCGCCGGCGGTGCCAGGGGGTACTCGACCGATCAGCTGGTCGGAGCGTTGCGGAAACCGCGGCCCTTCGCGTAGGCGCGGGCCGGATGGCGGCGGCTCTCGAGGCTCGCGCTGCGGCTAGGGGTGGGGAACGGAACCCTCCGCCGGGGCGTTGGGCTGACGCCCGGCGCGCCAGACGATATCCTCACGAGGTGTCTGATTCGGGCGCGCGGCGCTTCTTCCTGCCGGGGCCGGTCCACGTCGAGCCCGACATTCTCGACAGTTTGACCGCTCCCATCACCGGCCACCGGTCGCCGGGCTTCAAGGCGCTTTACGCCTCGCTCGGACCGCGGCTCCAGGAGGTCTTTCGCACCTCGCAAGAGGTGCTGATCGCGACCTCGAGCGCGACCTTCGTCATGGAGAGCGCGCTCATCTCGGCGCCGGGCGACGCGGTGCTGCATCTGACCTGCGGCGCCTTCTCCGAGCGCTGGGAGGCGATCAACCGCTCGCTGGGCCGCCGGCCCGACCGGCTGTCCGTGCCCTGGGGCGAGGCGATCGACCCCGACCTGGTGCGGGAAGCGTTGCGCCGCAAGCGCTACGACGTGGTGACGACGGTCCACAACGAGACCTCGACCGGCGTGATGAACCCGGTCGGCGAGATCGCCCGCGCCGTGCACGAAGAGAGTGACGCCCTGCTCCTGGTGGACGCGGTCTCGTCGCTCGGCGGCGCGCCGATCGAGACCGACGACTGGGGTCTCGACCTGGTGCTGGTCGGCGTGCAGAAGGCCCTGGCGCTGCCGCCGGGGCTCACCCTGTTCTCGATCTCCGACCGCTACGCCGAACGCGCTGCGCAGCTTCCGCACCGGGGCTTCTACACCGATCTGCTGCGCTACCGCGACAAGCACCGGGCGGGCGGCACGATCACCACGCCCGCGACTCCGCAGATGCACGCGCTCGATCACCAGCTCGACGTGATCCTGGCCGAAGGCATGCAGGCGCGATGGGCGCGGCACCGCAAGATGAGCGAGCTGACCGCGGCCTGGGCAGCGCGCGCCGGCTGCGAGCTCGCCGCCGCCCCGGGCGCCCGCTCCTGGACCCTGACCTGCCTCCGTCCGCCCGCCGGCATCGAGGCTCCGCGGCTGGTGGGCGCCCTCGCCGACCGCTGCTGGATCGTCGGCTCCGGCTACGGCCAGTGGAAGCCGACGACCTTCCGGATCGGCCACATGGGGCAGATCCGCCCGACCGATCTCGAAACGCTCTTCGACAATATCGACGAGGTGCTCATCAGCTTTACCGCGGAGGCCGCCGCCTCCACCCCCTGAGACCATGCATCGAATCCTGGTATCCGATCCCATCCACCCCGAGGGCCTGCGCATGCTGCGCGACTCGGGAGCCGACGTGCACGAGGTGACCCCCGAAGAGAAGCCGCGCCTGGCCGAGCTCCTTCCCGAGTTCGACGCCCTGGTGGTACGCAGCGGTACCCAGGTCGACGGCGAGCTGCTGCGCGCCGGCCGCCGGCTCAAGGTGGTCGGACGAGCGGGCATCGGCGTCGACAACGTCGACGTGGCGGCCGCCACCGAGCTCGGCATCCTGGTCGTGAACGCGCCGACCGCCAACCTGATCTCCGCCACCGAGCACACCTTCGCGCTGATGCTCGCCATGGCGCGCAACGTGCCCGCCGCCGACCGTTCGCTCAAGGGCGAGGAGTGGGAGCGCAAGCGGTTCCTCGGCGCCGAGCTCCAGGGCAAGACGCTCGGAGTCATCGGCTTCGGCCGCATCGGCCAGTCGGTCGCCCACCGTGCTCGCGCCTTCGACATGAAGGTGCTGGCGTTCGACCCCTACCTCGACGCCGCGGTGGCCAAGAAGCTGGACATCGAGCTGATGGGGCTCGACGAGATGCTGCCGAA
>JAHEKO010000374.1 GCA_024638355.1 Acidobacteriota bacterium | reverse complement strand
ACGAACGTCCGCAGGTTGAGCTGGTAGACCAGGCGTAGCTGGCTCAAGTTGACCGTGAACAGCTCGCCCTCGTCGACGTCGAGCCGCTGATAGGTGTGGGTGAAGACGGTGCGCACGTGCTTGCCGAGGTTGTAGCGGAAGCTGGGCTCGATCACCACCGTCTCGGCCGGGCGGACGTTGTCGAAGTCGATGTCGTCGCCGATCCGCGACCACAGGGCCCACCACGCCTTGCCGTTGGGCGTCATCTCGATCCACCCCTGGACGCTGAACTGGTCGGGAAAGTCGACGCCGTCGAAGTGGCGGTCGCGGTCGACCAGGGCGAGAAAGACGTTCGACTGTCGCGGCCCGTGGTAGCTGGTCCACACTTCGACCTCGCGCTCGAGGAGCTGGCCGCTCTGGTCCTCGGTGAGATCCCAGTCGCCGCCGACGCTCACGCGGTTGTACCAGTCGCCCTCTTCGCCGGTCCAGTTGCGGCGCAGACCGCCGACCAGGAAGGTGTAGTCGACCCGGGGCATGAAGCCCATGTCGGCGCGGAAGTCGGTGCCGACGTCGGTGTACTGCGCCCACACGCCCCAATCGCGTGAGTCGCGGTTGTAGCGGAGCGTGTAGGCGAGATCGCTGATCTGCCCCTCCGGCTGGTCGTACTCGGCGGCGATGTCGAGCGGATACTCGGTCTGCGAGCCGAGCACCTGGACCTCGATCGTGTCCTTGTCGTTCATCCGGTAGCGGCCGTCGAAGCCTCCCAGGTAGCTCGAGAAGTCGCCGCCGCTGCGCGAGGTGAAGACGCCGCCGATCGCCGACGACTTGCCGAAGTCGCGGCGGTAGCGGAGCGCGGTGTCGGTGGTCTCGAAGTCGAACGAGTCCGAGTCGGAGCCCTGGCTGCCGGGGAAGAGGAGGTTGGTGATCTCGTCCTGGGCGGCGAAGACGCCGATGCCGTTCTTACCCTGTTTGCCGGTCAGCTTGGCACCCCAGGCCGGGTCGGAGACGTTGCGCGTGAAGACGGCGTTGAGGCGGGTGTTGAAGAAATCGGCTCCCTCGAGGAAGAAGGGCCGGCGCTCGGGGAAGAAGAGGGTGAACTGATTGTTGACGTCGAGCTGGGCGACGTCCGCCTCGACCTGCGAGAAGTCGGGATTGAGCGTGCCGGAGAGCGACAGGTTCGGGGTGACCCCCCAGCGCACGGTCAGTCCGGGCTCGGTGTCGAACGAGCCGTCGTCGAGATCGCCGTCGGGGAAGTCGCCGCGCGTGTCGGTTCTGCCCGAGACGACCGTCGGGTTGATCTCCAGGTTGCGGCCGGGGTTGATGCCGCTGAAGCCCTCCATCTTGGAGACCTGGCAGAGATAGCAGCTGATGTCGCGGTCCATCGGCTGCGAGGCGATTCGGTGGCGGTCGCTGCGCGGGTAGAAGCGGACCACGTCGAAGCCCCAGATCTGGTCCCCCTGCCCCGCCGGAAAGCGGAGCTGGTGGAAGGGAATGGCCATCTCGACCTCGTAGCCCGTCTCGGTGATCCGCCCGGCGGAGTCCCAGATCGCGTCCCACGACTCCGACTCGTCGCCGGAAACGTCGTCGTTGAACAGGTCCATCTGCACGCCGAGCGGGTTGGCGAAGAACTCGAACGCGCGCCGCTCGTCGTTGAAGGTGTCGAGCACGATGCCGACGAAGTCGTCGTTCCAGGCGGTGTCGCGGTCGGTGAGGTGCGCGCGGATCGCCTTCGGGTTCGGGTCCCTGGCGCGGAAGCCGATGAACAGGTGGCTCGCGTCGTGGAAGATGAGCGCCTCGGTCTCGACCGGAGCCGGCTGGTTCTCGGCGGGCCGGGTCTCGTAGGGCAGCGAGATGACGGCCGCGTTGCTCCACAGCCCCTCGTCGAGCCGCCCGTCGATCTCGATCTCGCCTCCCTCCCAGCGCGGGATCCGGTAGGGCCGTGCGGTCGAGCCGGCGGGATCGCCCTGATCGACCGGATCGGCGATCTGCGCGGCGTCCGGCGGCTCCGCGTCGACCCCGTTCGCGGCCGCCGCCGGCACGGCGATCCAGAGCGCGGCGAGGAGGGCCGCGCCGCAGCGGTCCGCGATCGAGGGCCGGCGAAGATGGCGCATGGGGGACGGGGCCGGATGGGTGACGCTCTCGATCATGATACGTGCGGACGACCGTCGGGTTCTGCCGCCTTTGTCACTCTCGCCTCATCGGACCGCCCCCGAGCCTGAAAGGTTACGCTCGCCGCCTCGTACTTCTTTTGACGGGTATACGCGGCTCGACGTTTAGAGGCCTGCCTTTCTCTGTACGTTCCGTGCCGCCGGAAGCTTCATCTCTTCCGCCGCGAACGGCTTGCGAGCTGCGGGCGAATCGGCTATGATCTGCCTTCTTGCGCGCTCGGCGCCCGAGCGCAATCCGGACCTCCAACAGACCGAACACCGATCCATCCGGAGCCAACCGAACCATGTCTCGCAAATGCCAGATCACCGGCAAGAAGCCGGTCGCCGCTCGCCACATCTCCCACGCGCACAACGTCACCCCGCGCTGGCAGAAGCCCAACGTCCAGAAGAAGCGGATCTATGTGCCCGAGCTGGGCCGCTGGGTGCGCATCCGCCTGTCGACGCGGGCGCTGCGCACGATCAACAAGAAGGGTCTGATGCGCTACCTGCGGGACGAGGGCTTGAACCTGAAGGACGTCACCTGCTGACGGCGGAGCGAACGATGAAGGCCGACATCCATCCCGAGTACCACCCCGTCCTCTACGTCGACGCCGCCGCCGGCGAGGAGTGGATCTCCCGCTCCACCCAGAAGAGCGAGGAGACTCGCGACATCGACGGCGTCTCGCACTACGTGATCCGGCTCGAGATCTCGTCGTACTCGCACCCGTTCTTCACCGGCAAGCAGCGCTTCGTCGACACCGCCGGTCAGATCGAGAAGTTCAAGCGCAAGTACGGCAAGAAGTAGCGGCGTCCCGCCGCGCTCGCCAGTCCACACCGACCGTCGCGCGAGGAGCGCCTGCCCAGCGGCCAGCCGCGCCGCGGGTCCGCCACCTTGCCCAACGCCCCCACCGGGGCCATACTTGAGCCAGGGGTCGACGCCACCCGCACGGGTGAGCGCCGCCCGGGAGTCGCACCATGCTGGAACAGCTGACCGCCATCGAAGAGCAGTATGAAGCGCTGACCGAGAAGCTCGCCGATCCGGCGCTGGCCGCCGATCAGAAGGCGTTCGTCGAGGCGAGCAAGAAGCTGGCCGAGCTCGGCGGCCTGGTGAAGCTGTACCGCGAGTACAAGACGGTCGACGAGCAGCGCGGCAAGACCGAGCAGATGCTCGCCGAGCTCGCCAAGGACGACGAGCTCTACGAGCTGGCCCAGCTGGAGAAGGCCGAGCTCGACGAGACAATCGCCGGGCTCGAGGAGCGCCTCAAGGAGGAGCTCACCCCCAAGGACCCGAACGACGAGCGCAACGTGGTGCTCGAGATTCGCGCCGGCACCGGCGGCGACGAGGCGACCCTCTTCGCCGCGGAGCTCTTCCGCATGTACAGCCGCTACGCCGAGGAGCAGCGCTGGAAGGTCGAGATCATCCAGCTCTCCGAGTCGGGGATCAAGGGCGTGAAGGAGGTCTCGGCGATCATCGAGGGCAAGGGCGCCTACAGCAGGCTCAAGTACGAGGCCGGGGTCCATCGCGTGCAGCGCGTGCCCGAGACCGAGGCGTCGGGCCGCATCCACACCTCGGCGGTCACCGTGGCGGTCCTGCCCGAGGCCGAGGACATCGAGATCGAGATCGACGAGAGCGAGTTGCGCATCGACCGTTTCTGCGCCTCCGGGCCGGGCGGCCAGGGCGTCAACACCACCTATTCGGCGGTGCGGCTCACCCACGAGCCGACCGGCATCGTGGTGTCGTGTCAGGACGAGCGCAGCCAGATCAAGAACAAGGCCAAGGCGATGCGCGTGCTCAAGGCGCGCCTGCTCGAGGTCGAGAACGAGAAGGCGGCGTCGGCCGAGAGCGCCGAGCGCCGCAAGATGGTCGGCACCGGCGATCGCTCGGAGAAGATCCGCACCTACAACTTCCCGCAGAGCCGCGTCACCGACCACCGCATCGGCCTCACCGTGCACCAGCTCCAGGCCGTGCTCGAAGGGTCGCTCGAGCCGTTGATCGAGCCGCTGGCCACCCACTTCGCGGCCGAAAGCCGGCAGCAGAGCGTCGAGACCTCTGGCTGATTCGGTCGCGAGCCTGCTCGCCGAGGGCCGCGAGCGGCTGGCCGCGGCGCCGTTCGAGCCCTCGAC
>JAHEKO010000026.1 GCA_024638355.1 Acidobacteriota bacterium | reverse complement strand
ACCACCGGTGCCGCCAAGGCGGTGGGGAAGGTGCTGCCCAACCTCAACGGCCGCCTCGACGGCATGGCGATTCGGGTACCGGTGCCGGACGGGTCGATCGTCGATCTCTCGGTGCGCCTCGTCAAGACGCCGAGCGCCTTCGAGATCAACGAAGCCGTGCGCGCCGCCGCCGAGGGTCCGATGAAACGCGTGGTCGAGTACTCCGAGGACCCGCTGGTCTCGAGCGACATCATCGGTAACCCGCACTCGTCGATCTTCGACGCCACCTCGACCGCCACCGAGGGCAACGGCTTCGCCAAGGTCATCTCGTGGTACGACAATGAGTGGGGCTACTCGAATCGAGTGGTGGATCTGATCGACCTGCTGATGCGCAAGGCCTGACCGCAGGATATTCGGTATAGCTAGTGGGCCTGCGCATCTCGAGGAACGTTGCCGACAGACTCCTCGGAGGCTGGAACGGCATCGATGCCTCGCGGCCTCTTGCCCTCGCCGGCGCGCAGCCGGCGCGCGAGCTGGCGGCGCGGTTGAGCTCCGGCTCCGGCGACCCCGTCTCGGCAGGTCGGCTGCGTGGCACGCTCGAGCTCGCGCGGATCGTGCGGCGTGCGCTCGAGCAGTACTTCGACGCCCGGCCCGAGCTGCTCGATCGCCTGCTGGCCGATCTCTCCGAGCGGGCCGGCGCGGAGGCGGTGCGGGCGGCTCTGACCGAGCTCGCCCGTGACCTCCTCGGCTTCGATCCCGAGTCGGCGGCCGCGACCGGCACCGCCGTCGACCTGCGCGAGGCCCTCTTCGAGGCCATCCTGGTCTGGACGCTCGACTCGAACCCGGTGACGGCGCCGGTAAGCCGGGCGCTGCAGGGCGCGGGCCTCCGCAACCGCCCGGAATGGCAACGCCTGATGGAAGGGCTGGCCGGAGCGCTCGACCAAGCCCCGGCGCTCGACGGCCGGTCGCCGAGTCTGGGCGCGTCGCTCCGCGCCGTCTCCTCCGGAGAGTCGCTACCCGAGCAGATCCGCTCTCTGCTGGCGCACGACGACGCGCTCGAGGCGGCCGATCGCGCCGGTCTACTCGGCAGTCTCGATCAGATCGCCGAGGAGGAGAGGCCCCGGTTCCCTCCCGGTCCCGGACCTCCCGAGATTCCCGACCTCAAGCTCCTCGAAGACGCGACGCCGCCGAAGTTCAGCAAAGACCGGGACTGGATGGAGCACCTGGTCCTGATCGCCAAGAACGCCTTCGTCTGGCTCGACCAGCTTTCGCGCGAGTACGGCCGCAAGATCCAGCGACTCGATCAGATACCCGACGCGGAGCTCGAGCGACTCGCCGGGTGGGGAGTCAGCGGACTCTGGCTGATCGGCGTCTGGGAGCGCAGCCCGGCCTCCGCCGAGATCAAGCGACGGCTCGGCAACCCGCAAGCTCTGGCCTCGGCCTACTCTCTGCGCGACTACGAGATCGCGGACGAGCTCGGTGGGGAAGCGGCGGTGCACGAGCTCGCCGAGCGCGCCGAGCGGCATGGAATTCGCCTCGCCTCGGACATGGTGCCGAACCACATGGGGATCGATTCGCGCTGGTTGATCGAGCGCCCCGAGCTGTTCCTGTCGGTACCGGACTGCCCGTTTCCGGCCTACAGCTTCGACGGCCCGGACCTGAGTCCGGTGCCGCACGTCGGCATCTATCTCGAGGATCACTACTGGGACCGCTCGGATGCCGCGGTGGTCTTCAAGCGCGTCGACCGCGACAGCGGCGAGGTGCGCTACGTCTACCACGGCAACGACGGCACCAGCACCCCGTGGAACGACACCGCCCAGCTCGACTACTTGAGCCCACAGACCCGGGAAGCGGTGATGGGCACCATCCTCCGGGTGGCCGGGCTGTTCCCGGTGATCCGGTTCGACGCGGCGATGACCCTCGCGCGCCGACACGTTCAGCGGCTCTGGTATCCCGAGCCGGGCCGGGGCGGCGCCATCCCGTCGCGGTCCGACCACGCCCTGGCCCGCCACGAGTTCCACCAGGCGATGCCGACCGAGTTCTGGCGCGACGTGGTCGACCGCATCGCCGAGGAGCGGCCCAACACGCTGCTCCTGGCCGAGGCCTTCTGGCTGATGGAGGGCTACTTCGTGCGCTCGCTGGGGATGCACCGCGTCTACAACAGCGCCTTCATGAATCTCCTGCACCAGGGTGAGACCGCCAAGCTGGCGGGGATGATCGGGGAGACGCTCGCGTTCGATCCCCAGATCCTCAAGCGCCACGTCAACTTCCTCAGCAACCCGGACGAGGAGCCGGCGATCGAGCAGTTCGGGTCCGGCGATCGATACTTCGGCGCCTGCGTGGTCATGTCGACGCTACCCGGCCTGCCGATGATCGCGCACGGCCAGTTCGAGGGGTATCACGAGAAGTACGGAATGGAGTTCGATCGCGCGCGAATCCGCGAGGAGCCGGACCGAGCGCTGCTGGAGCGGCATGCGCGGCAGGTCTTTCCGCTCTTGCGTCAGCGGCATCGCTTCGCCGACGTCGAGAACTTCCGCCTCCTCGAGCTGGTCGAGGGCGGTCGGGTGAACGGCAACGTGCTGGCCTACGCCAACGGCCGCGGCGCCGGCCGCTCGATCGTCGTCTTCAACAACTCCCCGAAGCGGATTCGCGGGGCCCTTCCAGGCGCCGCCGATCTTCTCGATCGGCAGCGGGGCTCGGTCATCCGCTTCCGCGACCTGACGAGCGGTCTCGGCTTTCTCACCGCGGAAGAGAGTCTGAGTCGGGTCGGTCTGGCACTCGAGCTGGAGCCGTTCGAGAGCCGGGTGCTGGTCGATTTCCGGCCGGTCGAGCGGGTCGACGAGCGGCCCTATCTGGAGCTCGGGCGGCGTCTCGACGGGCGTGGCGCTCTCGATCTCGAGCTCGAGGTCGAGCTGCTCGCCTGGGAGCCGATGATCGAGGCTCTCGAGGCAATCGTCGAAGAGGCGGCGCGGCCGGCGGACGAGGGCGAGGAAGCGGCGGACGATGCGCCGCTCGGCGCCGCCCGGCTCGAGCTGGAGAGCGCTGCCGGCGACCTCGAGGCTGAATTCGACCGCGAGGCGCTCGCCAGAGGGCTGGAGTGCCTGGCGGCTGCGCGCGAGCTCGAGCAGCGTCTCGAGGACATTCCCTGGCCGGCCAGCGCCCGGATGGGGGCCGCCCGACAACGGATCACGAGCCTGCTGGATCCGGACGGGAGCTCGCGGGGCGCCCTGTTGGCGCTGCTGGCGCTCTCGGCCGTGAAAGGAGCCTTCGGCCCCGGGCCCGCGGGAGAGCTCGCGAGGCGGCTGCTCGGGCGGCTGACGTCCGCGACCCCCGACGAGGTGCCGGTGCTGGCGCTCGCGCTGGACGAAGAGTGGACGGCGCGGCGCACCGCCCCGGGGCGGGCCGAGCTGACCGAGATGTGGGAGCGTTGGGTCGAACATCCCGAGGCTGGCCGGCTGCTCGGACGCAATCGGCACGAGGGCGAGGACTGGGTGAGCCGCGAGCGAGTCGATTCGCTCCTCGACTGGCGCGGCCTCACCGCAGTCTGCGGCTGGATGACTGCCGCAGGCGACGAGTCCGAGGTTGCGGTCGCAGCGCTCGCCTGGCTCGACGCCGTCGAGCTCCTGCGCGGCTTGCTCGGCGAAGCCGGCTACGCCGTCGAGCGGGCGCGCGAGCGCCTCACGCGTCCACCGCGGAGCGCTCGCCCTCGGCCTGCCGAGCGGCCAGCCGGCGGCGGCGCCGGTACCGCAGAAGACGTTCCAGAAGCGAAGCCAGCCCGTCGCGGCGAGACGCCGGACTCCAATCGGTCCAGCTGATCGGGTTGTCCTGGCAGTAGGCGTTGTTGTTGCCGTGCTGGGTGCGGCCGAGCTCGTCGCCGTGAAGGATCATCGGCACGCCGTGAGCGAGTGCCAGGGCGGCTAGCATCCCGCGCTTGGCCCGACGCCGGCTGACGCGGACCTCCGGATCGTCGGTCGGACCCTCCACCCCCCAGTTGCGGCTGAGGTCGTGGGGCGAGCCGTCGTGATTGTTCTCGCCGTTGCTCTCGTTGTGCTTGCGGTCGTAGCTCACAACGTCCTCGAGCGTGAAGCCGTCGTGACTGGTGACGTAGTTGACGCTGGCGCCCTCGCGCCCGCGAGCGGCCGGAAAGAGATCCGGGCTGCCGGCCAGGCGTCTACGCAGCTCGGGCTCGATGTGGCGGTCGCCGCACCAGTAGGCCCGTGTCGCGTCGCGAAAGCGATCGTTCAGCTCTCGCCACCCGGGAGGAAAGCGGCCGAGCTGATAGCCGTCGGGACCAAGGTCCCACGGCTCGGCGATGAGCTTGGCGCCGGCCAGAGTCGGTTCGGCGGCGAGCGCCGCGAAGAACGGCGCGCGCGAGTCGAACCGGCCCCCGGGGCCGCGGCCGAGGCTCACCGCCAGGTCGAAGCGGAAGCCGTCGACGTGCATCTCTTCCACCCAGTAGCGTAGGGAATCCACGGCCAGCTCGACCACGCGCCGCCGGCCGAAGTCGAGGGTGTTGCCGCAGCCGGTGTAGTTGAGGTACCGGGCGGGGTCGTGCGGATCGAGCCGGTAGTAGCGCTCGTTGTCGAGTCCCTTCAAGGAGAGGGTGGGGCCGTCGGCGCCACCTTCGGCGGTGTGGTTGAGGACGACGTCGAGAATGACCTCGAGACCGGCGGCGTGCAGGCGCCGCACCATCTCCCTGAACTCGTTGACCGGGTCGCCGTAGGCGGCGTAGCCGGGGTGGGGAGCGAAGAAGGCGATCGGGTTGTAGCCCCAGTAGTTGGTGAGGCCGCGCCGAACCAGATGGCGCTCCGAAAGGAAGTGCGGCACCGGCATGAGCTGGACGGCGGTGATGCCGAGGCGCCGAAGATGCTCGAGAACCGCCTCGTGGGCGAGTCCCAGGAAGGTCCCGCGCTGCGCGTGGGGGACCTCGGGATGAAGCGCCGTGAGGCCCCTGACGTGCGTCTCGTAGATGACCGTCTCTTCCCAGGGGGTCGCCGGCCGCCGGTCGCCGCGCCAGTCGAACGCCGGCTCGGTCAGAACGCCGCGGGGCGCGACATCCGAGCTGTCGAGGCCGTGCGCGCGTGACTCCATCGCCGCATTCCAGCTTCGGCCGCCGATCACCGCCCGCGCGTAGGGATCGACCAGGAGCTTGGCGGGGTCGAACAGCTGCCCGCGCTCGGGATCGAAAGGACCCTCGGCCCGCACCCCGTAGACCTGACCGGCGGCGAGACCGGAGAAGTACCCTTCCCACACGCCGTCCGGCCCACGCTCGAGTCGCAGGCGCGCGGTCTCCCCGGACTCGGCGCCGTCGAAGAGGCAGAGCCAGACGGCACGGGCGCCGTCGGAGCGCACCCGCATGCGGGCGCCGCCGGGCTCGAGAACGAGGCCGAGCGGAGGCTGTCGCCCGTCACGACTCATTGGGTGGGCGCGGACGGCGGCTCGGCGCCCAGGCGCCCGCTCGCCTCGGTCAGGCGTCGCAAGCGCTGCGCGGTAGTGGTGTCGGGCATCTCCTGCAGACGCCAGCCCCAGTTGCCCTCGGCCTGGCCCGGGAGATTCATGCGCGCGGCGCCCCCGAGGCCGATGACGTCCTGCATCGGGAAGATCGCCGTCTGCGCCACCGAGGTCAGCGCCGACCGGATCAGACCCCAGTGAACGTCGCTCTCGGCGGCGCCGGTGTAGTCGCTCACCCTGCGCCGCCGCGCGGCGTCGAGATCCTCGAACCACTGGACGCTGGTGTCGTTGTCGTGGGTCGCCGAGTAGAAAAAGGTGTCGGTCTCCAGGTTGTGCGGCAGATGCTCGCTGGACGGATCGTCGAAAGCGAACTGGAACACGCGGGTGCAAGGGAGTCGCGTGTCGCGGCGCAGCTTGCGAACGTCGGGGGTGATCTCGCCGAGATCTTCGGCCACCAGCGGCAGATGGCCGAGCGCGTCGCGCAGGGCGGTGAAGAACCCGAGGCCCGGACCCGGAGTCCAGGCGCCGGCGCGGGCGTCCTCGGCGTCACGCGGTATGCGCCAGCAGCCGGCGAAGCCCCGGAAGTGATCGATGCGCACCAGGTCGGCGGTGCGCAGCGTCGCGCGCATCCGCTCGATCCACCAGCCGTAGCCGGCGGCTGCCAGCCGGTCCCAACGGTAGAGCGGGTTGCCCCACGTCTGACCGGTGTCGCTGAACGCGTCGGGCGGTACGCCGGCGACGGCGTTGGGCGCCCCCTCTTCGTCGAGGTCGAAGACCTCGCGATGAGCCCAGACGTCGGCGCTGTCGAGCGCGACGTAGAAGGGGAGGTCGCCGAGAATTCGGATGCCGCGCGCGCGCGCGGCGGCGCGCACCTCGGCCCACTGCCGGAACCAGAGGAGCTGGCAGAACTGCTGAAAGTGGATCTCATCTTCGAGCTCGCGGCGCGCCACCTCGAGAGTCGCTCCCTCGCGCAGGCGATAGGTCTGCGGCCACCGCTGCCAGGGCTCGCCGCCGAAGCGCCGCTTGAGCGCGCAGTAGAGCGCCCAGTCGGGAAGCCAGATGGAGTAGCCCGGGGCCTCGCCGAGCGCTCGCGCTTCGTTAACCAGCGGGCGGTGGGTGGCGGTTCGAGTGGCGTGCTGCCAGGCGACCCGCAAGAGGGCGTCCTTCCAGTCGGAAACCACCGGAAAGTCGACGCCACCGGGCGCGAACTCCGGAGCCAGGTCCAGGGCGCCGGGCGGCAGCAAGTCGTCGTCGGCGAGCATCTGGGGTGAGATGAGGTGCGGATTGCCGGCGAAAGCGGACTGGGCGCTGTAGGGCGAGAACCCGCATCCGACGGGGCCGAGGGGCAGCACCTGCCAGACGGTCTGGCCGGCCTGCTCGAGCCAGTCGAGTAGACTCACCGCTCCCGGTCCGAAGTCGCCGATTCCCCAGCTATTGGGGAGGGAGGTCGGATGGAGCAGGATGCCGCTACGCCGATCGCGCGCCACGTCCGGGAGTCTACCCACTCACGACCGTCAAATGTGGTAGAACTCTCCGCTTTGGGAGACCCCGGGTGACCGACTTGGATCCTTACGTGCAAGTGCCCTCGCGGCGAAGTGTCGATATCGAGCTGCCCGACGAGGTCGCCCGGCTGGGCGAGATCGCCTACAACCTCTGGTGGTCGTGGTCGGCCCGGGCCCGACGGCTCTTCGCCGCCATCGACGAAGCCGCCTGGGCGTACTACCGCAACCCGGTTGAGCTGCTGCTCAACGTCGAGCGGGCGCGCTGGCAGGTTCTCATCGAGAGCGACCCCTTCATGTCCTCCTACGCCGCGCTGGTGCGCTATTACGATCACTACCTGAGCCGCGAGGGAGGGACCTGGTTCGAGGAGCGCTTCTCCGACTACGCCGGCGGCCCGTTCGCCTACCTCTCGATGGAGTTCGGCGTACACCAGTCGCTGGCGCTCTACTCGGGCGGCCTCGGCGTGCTGAGCGGCGATCACTGCAAGAGCGCCAGCGATCTCGGCGTGCCGCTCGTGGCGGTGGGACTGCTCTACCGTTACGGCTACTTCCGGCAGACCCTGGACCACGAGGGCGTCCAGCAGCATCACTATCCGGAATACGATTTCGCCCGGCTGCCCTTGAAACCGGTTCTCGGCGCCGACGGTTCGGAGCTCAAGGTACGGATTCCGCTCGACGGCCGAGAGATCTCGGTGAGCGTGTGGCTCGCGCAGGTCGGGCGAATTCCGCTTCTGCTGCTCGACACCGACGTGCTCGACAACGATCCTGCCGATCGGGCGATCACCCGAGTCCTCTACGTCCGCGGCCGCGAGATGCGGTTGGCCCAGGAGATCGTGCTCGGGGTCGGCGGCGCGGCGGCGCTCGCGGCCCTGGGCATTGAGCCCTCTTGCTGGCACATCAACGAGGGGCACAGCGCGCTCGTGCAGTTCGAGCGCCTGCGCGCCCTCGGCTCGGAGGGCTCGACCGACCTCGGCGCGCGCGTGGAGCGGATCGCGCGGAACACGGCCTTCACCACCCACACCCCGGTCGCCGCCGGCAACGAGCAGTTCGAGCCGGAGCTGGCCTCGACCTACCTCGAGCCCTGGGCCGAGCGCGTGGGCGTTCCGATGGAGGAGCTGCTGCGGCTCGGCCACGGCGATCATGGAGAACCGAACCAGCTCTTCAACCTGACCGCGCTCGGGCTGCGCACCAGTGCATTCGCCAACGGCGTCAGCCAGCTCAACGCCGAGGTCGTGAGCGAGATGTGGCGGCATCTTCTGCCGGAGCTTCCCGGCCATGACCGGGCCATTACCGGCATCACCAACGGCGTCCACGTGCCGACCTGGCTCGGCGTCGAGCTGCGGGAAGTGCTGGAGGAGCGCCTGGAGCGCGGCTGGATCGGCGGCGGCGAAGCCGGCTGGGCGGGCGTCGAGGACGTTCCGGATTGCGATCTGTGGGAGGCGCATCAGGCGCAGAAGAAGCGCCTGACCCGGTTTGTGCGCTCTCGCACGCTGGACCAGCAGGCGCGGAACGGGCGCTCGCCCTCGAGTCTGCGCCGCATCGGCGAGCTGATCGATCCCGAGGCGCTGACGATCGGGTTCGCCCGGCGGTTCGCCACCTACAAGCGCGCCGGCCTCATCTTTAGCGACATTCACCGGTTGCGCAGCCTGATCTGTCAACCGGAGCGGCCCGTCCAGATCGTCATGGCCGGCAAGGCGCATCCCGCCGACCGGCCCGGCCAGGAGTTGATCCGCCACATCTTCCAGCTCAGCCAGGAGCCGAGTCTCTGGGGCCGGGTGGTCTTCCTCGAGAACTACGACATGCGCGTCGGTCGCATGATGGTGCAGGGTGTCGACGTCTGGCTCAACAACCCCATCCGGCCGATGGAGGCGAGCGGCACGAGCGGCCAGAAGGCGGCGATGAACGGCGTGCTGAACCTGAGCATCGCCGACGGTTGGTGGCCCGAGGGCGCCACCGGCGACAACGGCTGGACGATTCCGGCGGCGCGGGCAGAGGCCGAGGAGATCGAGCGCGATCTGGAGGATGCGCTGGCGATCTATCGGGCTCTGGAGGAAGAGGTGGTCCCGGCCTACTACGAGCGCGACGAAGACGGCGTTCCTCGACGCTGGGTGGCGATGATGAAGCGCTCGATCGCCACCGTGGGGCCGCGCTTCTCGTCCGACCGCATGGTCCGCGACTACGTCGAGCAGGCCTACGAGCCGCTCTCCCGGTCCTCATAGACCACGAACGGGGTAGTCTCGGGAAATGCCGAGCATCCGGCTGCTTCCCGATCGCCTGGTGAGCCAGATTGCCGCCGGCGAGGTCGTAGAGCGCCCCGCCTCGGTGGTCAAGGAGCTGGTCGAGAACGCCCTGGATGCCGGGGCCGCCCAAATCAGCGTCGAGCTCGAGCGGGGCGGCAAGGGTCGCGTCCGGGTGGCGGACGACGGCTGCGGGCTGGACGCCGACGACGCGCTCCTGGCGTTCGATCGGCACGCCACCAGCAAGATCGAGTCGATGGCCGACCTCGAGCGCATCGCCACGCTCGGCTTTCGCGGCGAGGCGCTGTCGTCGATCGCGGCCGTGGCGAGGGTCGAGCTGCTGACCGCCGGCCGGCCGGGAGAGGGCCGTCGAGTGCGGGTCGAGGGGGGCCGCATCCGCGGCACCGAGCCGGCCAGCCGGCCGCGGGGCACCACCGTCGACGTGGCGTCGCTCTTCTTCAACGTGCCCGCCCGTCGCAAGTTCCTCAAGGCCCCTCGAACGGAGCTGCGGCGCGCGCTGGAGGTCGTCCAGGGCTATGCGCTGGCCCGCCCCGACGTCCATTTCACCGTCGAGCACGAGGGGCGCCAGCTGCTCGATGCGCCGCCGGCGGGCGACGACGTGCAGGGTGCCCGCCGCCGGGTGGCGCAGCTCTTCGGCGCCGGTCTGGCCGATCGCCTGGCCGCGTTCTCGGCCCGTCACGGCGACCGGGAGACGGTCTGGGGGCTGATGGGCGATCCCACGACCACGCGCGGGCGCCGGTACTTCGTGTTCGTCAACCGCCGGCTCCTGCGCGATCGGTCGATTCTGGCCACCTTCTACCGGGCGGTGCGCGAGGAGTGGCGGAGCGACGAGTTTCCGGCACTCTTCCTCTTCCTCGACCTGCCGGCGGAGGAGGTCGACGTCAACGTTCACCCGCAGAAGTCGGAGATCCGCTTTCGCGACGGACGATTGCTGCAGCGCTTGTTCTTCGCCTTGCGTGACGGGGCGCGGGTGGCGCTCGGGGACGTCGACGTAGCGCCGCGCCCGGCCGCGGGATCTCCGGGCGCCCCTCTCGCCTGGCAGGGGCTCGGCGGGCGCGCCTTTCCGACGGCTTCCGGCGGAGCCGCGAGCGCGGCCGAGGAGGTGGCCGAGCCCGGACCCGAGCGCCTGGCCGAGCCGGTCTGGACTCCGGTCGAGCGCGCGCCCATACCGCTATCGGGCCGTTCCGGCCGCGAGCGCCCGTTTCGGCTGCTCGGTCAGTACAAGGGCACCCTGATCCTGCTCGAGGGCCCCGACGGGCTCTATCTGGTCGACCAGCACGTAGCGCACGAGCGCATCCTCTACGAGCGTCTGCGCCGCTCGCTACGCCGCGAGGCGGTGAGCTCCCAGGCGCTGCTCGAGCCGCTGATGCTCGAGCTCGACGGTGCCGAAGCGATGCGCCTGAAGGAGCTCGAGGAGGCGCTCGAGAGCTGCGGCTTCTCGCTCAATCCACTTTCCGGAGGAACGATCGCGGTCGCGGCCGTACCCGCCGAGCTGGGGCGCGGCGAGGCCGAGGCGCTCCTGCTCGGCCTGGCCCGCGAAGGCGAAGGAGCCCAGATCGAAGACGCCGAGTCGCTGAAGGCGCACCTGCTCGAGGACCTCGCCGCCGGCCTGGCGTGCCGCTCCGCGGTCAAGATGCACGAGCCGATGCCGGCGGAGGCGATGGAAGCCCTGATCGCCGAGCTCTTCGCCGCCGAGCAGCCCTACGCCTGCCCGCACGGGCGGCCGATCGTGCTGCGGATGGGAGATCGCGACCTCGAAGAGCGATTCGGCCGGCGATGACGGAAGAGACCGAGCTGGACGCGCTGCAACGGCGGCTGGGAGCCCGCTTCCGGCGGCCCTTGCTGCTCGAGCGCGCGGTCACCCATCGCTCCTACGCCAACGAACAGGGTCTCGAGCACAACTACGAACGCCTGGAGTTCCTCGGCGACTCGGTCATCGGGCTGGTCGTCGCCGAGTGGCTCTTCCGCAGCCGGCCCGACCTGCCCGAGGGCGGCCTGTCCGAGCTCATGGCGTATCTGGTCAGCCGGCCGGTGCTCGCCGAGCGAGCCGCGACGATCGGCCTCGGCGCGGCTCTCAAGCTCGGCATCGGCGAGGAGCGCTCGGGCGGGCGGGAGAAACCGTCGCTGCTTGCCGACGCGCTCGAGGCGGTGATCGGAGCGCTCTTTCTGGACGGCGGTCTCGAGCGCTGTCGGCAAGTCGTGGTGCCGATGATCGAGGCCGCTATCGAGCGCCGCGGCGAGCGCGGCGCCGGCGACGCCAAGATGCGGCTCCAGGAGCTGGCGCAGGCGCGCTCGTGGCAGCTGCCCGAGTATCGGCACGTCCGCGAGGAGGGACCGGACCACAGCAAGCGCTTCAGCGTCGAGTGCTGGGTCGAGGGCCGGCGCCGCGGCTCGGCCAGCGCGAGGTCGAAGAAGCGCGCCGAGCAGCGGGCGGCGGCGGAAGCCCTCGACAGCCTGGCCGGCGATTGAGTCGTTCCGCCGCGCCGAGTATCCTTACCCGCCTGGAGCCGGAGATGAAGACCACCGTCGCCCAACTCAATCAGCACATCGGCGAGACGATCGAGCTCGAAGGCTGGCTGATCAAGAAGCGCTCGAGCGGCAAGATCGCGTTCCTACAGGTGCGCGACGGCAGCGGAGAGGTGCAGGCGGTGGCGAGCCGCGCCGAGCTCGACGACGCCTCCTGGGCGGCGGTCGAGAGCCTTACCCAGGAGTCGACTCTGCGGCTCGGGGGCGCCGTGCGAGCCGACGACCGGGCGCCGAGCGGCGTCGAGATACATCTCGCGACCTGCGAGCTGCTCGACCAGAGTCCCGAGTTTCCGATTTCGCCCAAGGAGCATGGCGTCTCGTTCCTGGCCGAGAACCGGCATCTCTGGCTGCGCTCGCGCCGGCAGCGCGCCGCCCTGCGTGTCCGCAGCGAGGTGTGTCAGGCGATCCGCGACTTCTTCTACGAGCGCGATTTCGTGCTGATCGACTCTCCGATCCTGACGCCGGCCGCGTGCGAGGGCACCTCGACCCTTTTCGAGACCGACTATTTCGGCAATCCGGCCTACCTCAGCCAGTCGGGGCAGCTCTACCTGGAGCCGGCGGCCGCCGCCTTCGGCAAGGTCTACTGCTTCGGCCCGACCTTCCGAGCCGAGAAGTCGAAGACTCGGCGCCACCTGATGGAATTCTGGATGGTGGAGCCGGAGGTGGCCTTCCTGGAGTTCGGCGGACTCTGCGAGCTCGCCGAGGAGTTCGTGGTCTCGCTGATCGGCCGCGTGCTCGACCGTTGCGGCGCCGAGCTCGACGTCCTCGAGCGCGATCGCACGGTGCTCGAGGCCTCGGTCGCGCCCTTTCCGCGACTGACCTACAGCCAGGCGATCGAGCAGCTGCAGGCGGCGGGCGTAGAGATCGAGTGGGGCGCCGACTTCGGCGCCGAGGAGGAGACCCTCCTCGCCAGCCAGCACGGCAAGCCGGTCCTGGTGACCCACTTTCCGGCGGCGATCAAGGCCTTCTACATGGAGCCCGATCCTGACGATCCCAAGCAGGTGCTCGGGGTCGACGTCCTGGCGCCCGAGGGCTACGGCGAGATCATCGGCGGCAGCCAGAGGATCCACGATCACGACCTGCTGCTGCGCCGGATTCGCGAGCACGAGCTACCGCTCGAGGCCTTCGAGTGGTATCTCGACATCCGCAAGTACGGAACCTTCCCGCACAGCGGCTTCGGTATGGGAATCGAGCGGTTCGTCGCCTGGGTGACCGGCCTGCCGCACCTGCGCGAGACCATTCCGTATCCGCGCATGCTGAACAAGATCTATCCCTAGGGCGGGAGGTCGGAACCGTGAGCTCCCGGGCGGCTGTCTACGGCGTCCTCACGGTGCTGATACTCGTCTGGGGGAGCACCTGGGCGGCGATCGACATCGGCCTCGAGGGGATTCCGCCCTACACCGGGGTGGCCGTGCGATTCGCGATCGCGGGAGCGCTCCTGCTTCTGGTGGGGCGCTTGCTGGGCGTCGCGTGGCCGCGCGGCCGGCGGATCACGCGCCTGTGGACGCTGGAGACCCTGTTCGGCTTCGTGCTTTCCTACACGATCGTCTACTGGGCCGAAGACCAGGGGCTGCCGTCGAGCCTGGCCGCGGTACTGTTCTCGAGCTTCCCGATCTTCGTCGCCATCCTGGCGCACTTCTGGCTCGAGCACGAGCCGCTCCGTCCGGGCGCCGTGCTCGGTCTGGTGATCGGGCTCGGGGGCGTGGCGACGATCTTCTCCGAGGATTTGAGCGAGCTCGCCGGGCCCGGAGTCGCCTTCGCCGCGGCGGTGGCCCTGATCTCGCCGGTCGCCGCCGCCGTCAGTCACGTGGCGGTGAAGAAGTGGGGGGCCGGCTTCCATCCGGTCCAGCTGGCGACGGTGCCGATGCTGGCGACGGGCGTGGTGGTGGGCGTTCTGGCCGGGTGGGTGGAGCGCGACCACGCGATCGTGCTCGACTCGCGCTCGGTCGGCGCACTGCTCTATCTGGCGCTCTTCGGCTCGGTGGTGACCTTCACCCTCTACTACTGGGTGCTGGCGCGGGTGGCGGCGACCCGCGTCGCGCTGATCACCTACGTCATCCCGATCGTCGCGCTCGTCATCGGTGTGGTCTTTCGGGACGAGCCGTGGACGGCGCGGACGGTTCTCGGCTCGGGCCTGGTGGTGCTCGGTGTCGCCCTCGCCACCCGGCGCCGCGCCCGCCCTTGACGCGATGCCGCATCGTGGCAATAATTGACCGTCGGGTCAATAAGGCTTCCATCCCAGTTGCGCCCGGCCTCACCAACGGATCAGAGAGGTAGGGATTCCATGAGCGAAAGCAACCATCGACAGGTCAGCGAAGAGCAGGCGCGCCAGGTAGCCGAGGAGTCGCGGCAGACGACCTGGGACCAGCCGAGCTTCATGAAAGAGATGTTCCTCGGCTCCTTCCGGCTCGATCTCATCCACCCCTATCCCGAAGCGGGCGAAGACGACGCCGAGTTCCAGGCCTTCTACCAGGCGATGGACGATCTCCTGCGCAATCAGCTCGATCCGGTCGAGCTCGACACGACGGGCGAGTACCCGGACCACATCGTCGACAGCCTGCGCAAGCTCGGCGCTTTCGGCATGAAGATCCCCAAGAAGTACGGCGGCCTGGGATTCAGCATCCGCCAGTACCAGAAGGTCATGCACCTGGTCGGCAGCGTCTGCTCCAACATCGGCGCGCTCTTGTCGGCGCATCAGTCGATCGGCGTACCCCAGCCGTTGAAGCTCTTCGGCTCGGAGAAGCTCAAGCAGAAGTACCTGCCGCGCTGCGCGCGCGGCGAGATCTCGGCGTTCGCCCTCACCGAGCCCGACGTCGGCTCGGATCCGGCGCGCCTGAGTACGACCGCGGTGAAGACTGCCGAAGGCGATTACGTCCTGAACGGCACCAAGCTGTGGTGCACCAACGGCACGCTCGCCGATCTGCTGGTGGTGATGGCGCGCGACGGCGAAGGCAAGAAGATCAGCGCCTTCGTGGTCGAGGCCGACTGGCCCGGCGTCAAGGTGGAGAGGCGCTGCCACTTCATGGGCATGCGCGCGCTCGCCAACGGCGTCATGAGCTTCACCGACGTGCGGGTGCCGGCCGAGAACCTGATCGGCGAGGAAGGGCGCGGCCTCAAGATCGCGCTGACCACGCTGAACGACGGCCGCCTGTCGATCCCGAACATGTCGGTCGGCGGCGCCAAGACGGCGATCGAGATCTGCCGGCGCTGGACCGCCGAGCGCGTGCAGTGGGGCCGGCCGGTGGGCAAGCACGAGGCGATCTCGCACAAGCTGGCCGACATGGCGTCGTATCTGTTCGCCATGGAGGCGATCGTCGAGCAGACGATCGAGATGGCCGACAGCCATCAGTTCGACATCCGCCTCGAGGCCGCGGCCTGCAAGGAGTGGGGCACCTACCGCACCTGGGAGATCGTCGACGACACCATGCAGATTCGCGGCGGCCGGGGCTACGAGACCGAGAGCTCGCTGGCGGCGCGCGGCGAGGACCCGATCGGCGTCGAGCGCATGATGCGCGACTATCGCATCAACAAGATCTTCGAGGGCTCGAGCGAGATCATGCACCTGTTCATGGCCCGGGAGGCGGTCGACAAGCACCTCGAGGTGGCCGGCGATCTGATCGATCCGCGCAAGAGCCTGGGCCAGAAGCTCGGCGCTCTGGTCAAGAGCGGAGCTTTCTATCTCGGCTGGTACCCGAGCCGCTGGCTCGGCTGGGGCCGCTGGCCGCGCTACGCGGAGTTCGGCGAGCTCGCGCGGCATCTTCGCTTCGTCAACCGGAGCACGCGCCGGCTCGCCCGCCAGGTCTTCCACGGCATGGTCGTCCACGGGCCGAAGCTGCAGCACAAGCAGGGCTTCCTCTTCCGCATCGTGGACATCGCCAACGAGCTGTTCGCGATGGCGTCGTCGGTGGCGCGGGCGCAGGCGATGAGCGCTCGCAATCACCCCGAGGCGGCGAAGGGCCGGGAGCTGGCCGACAACTTCTGCCGGCTGTCGACGCGCACCGTGAAGCGGCTGTTCCACGAGCTCTGGCACAACGACGACGCGCGCAAGTACAAGCTCGGCGTGCGGGTCATGGAGGGCGAGCACGAGTGGATGGAGGAAGGGGCGCTGGGCATCCATCCAATGGCTCCGGCGCACGGTCGCTGCGTGCGGCCGAGCGAGGGAGAGTCGACGCCCGTGACCGAGGCGGAAGAGCCGTCGCCGGTGACCGTCTCGTAGGCCTCTCCGGACCAGGCGCGGGCACCGCCCGCCGGCGAGTCGGTAGTGGGTCCGCCTGTTTCGCCCGTGGCAGCAGGGGCTCGGCTGCCGCGCGGGAGCGGTACGGCTACACTACCCAGCGATGAAGGCCGTCCTTCCCGCCGCTCCCGAGCGCGGCCACGAGCCGGTGCTCGGCGAGCAGCCCGAGCCCATAGCCGGAGCGGGCGAAGTGCTGGTCGAAGTCCGGGCCACGGCGCTCAACCGCGCCGACCTGCTGCAGCTGCGCGGGCTCTATCCGCCGCCGCCGGGGGAGTCGTCCGTGCCGGGCCTCGAATGCTCCGGCGTCGTTGTCGAGGCCGGCGCCGATAGCGGCTGGCGGGCCGGAGACCGGGTGATGGCTCTCCTCGCGGGCGGCGGTCAGGCGCGGCGCGTCGCCGTGCCCGACGGCCAGCTCATGCGGATCCCGGAGAATCTCGACTTCGAACAGGCCGCGGCGCTTCCGGAGGCGGGGCTGACGGCCTGGACCAATCTGGTCCACGAGGCGGCCCTGGCGAGCGGCGAATGGGCGCTGGTCACCGGCGCCACCGGAGGCGTCGGCAGCTTCGCGGTCCAGCTCGCCGCCGAGCTCGGAGCGCGGGTGATCGGCGCGGCGCGAGATCTCGAACGGCTGCACGGCGCCGGAGTCGACCGGGCGGTGCGCGACGACGAGACCCTGCCGCAAGCCGTCCGGGAGCTGACCGGAGGGCCCGGCGTCGACGTGATGATGGACCTGACGTCGGGGTCGCTCCTCGAGACGCATCTGGCGGCGCTCGCCCCGCGTGGGCGCCTGATCCTCGTCGGCCTGATGGCGGGGGGCACGGCCCGGGTCGATCTCTCCGACCTCCTGCGGCGCCGGCTGTCGATTCGCGGCTCGGTGCTGCGGCCGCGCGGCCGCGCGGAGAAGGCGGCTCTGGTCGCGGCTTTCGAGGAGTTCGCGGCACCGCGCCTCGCCGACGGCCGGTTGCGAGCGGCGATTCATCGGAGCTATCCGTTCGAGCGCATCGCGGACGCCTACCAGGCGATGGAGCGTGGCGGCGTCTCCGGCAAGATCGTGGTCGTTCTCTAGCCCGCAGGGTCAGGTGCATGCGCTAGCGCAGTGAGCGGCCGGCGAGAGAGGGTCAGGCTAGCTGCTGATATAAAGATCGCCACGACTAGGAGGAGGCAGGTAGATGAGAAAGGTGCGCGTGGCCGAGTGGAGCGAGCTGGACGACCGCGAGCCGGCCTACGCCCTGGTCGAGAACGTCGATCTCGTAGTGGTGAGGTACGGAGACGAGGTCTCGGTCCTCTACGGACGCTGCGCTCACCGCGGCGCGC
>JAHEKO010000373.1 GCA_024638355.1 Acidobacteriota bacterium | reverse complement strand
CGCTCCAGAGGCTCGCACTCGATCCACTCGCCGCCCTCGAGGCGCAGGGCCGCCTTGGCCGCTCGCCCCTCCACCAGGACGCGGCCCTCGCGGATCCACCGCGCTACCTGATTGCGCGCCTCGCCGTAGTGGCCCGAGAGATAGCGATCGAGGCGCTCGCCGGCGGCCTCCGCAGACGTCAGCCAGCGCACTACCCGGTTTCGGCGCCGTCCGCCGCGGCGGCTTCCTCCGGCTCAGGCTCCGGACGCGAGCGCAGAATCTCCAGGATCATCAGCCCGATGCCGATCGTGATGGCGCTGTCGGCCACGTTGAACGTGTGCCAGTGGTAGGACCGGTAGTAGACGTCGATGAAGTCGGTGACGCTGCCGGCGGCGATCCGATCGGCCAGGTTGCCGACCGCGCCGCCCAGGATGAGCGCCAGCGCCGTGAGCAGGAGGCGCTCTTCGGCGGGCGTGCGCCAGAAGTAGATCAGCACCACCGAGAGCGCGACGAGGCCCAGGACGGTCAACAGAAGAACCCCCCAGAGCTCGCCCCGTGCCGGGAAGAGCCCGAAGGCCACGCCGGTGTTGTGCACCAGGGTGAGGTCGAGAAAGCCGTCGATGATCGTCTTCGACACCCCGCGCACGAGGGTCTGCTCGATCCACCATTTGCTCCACTGATCGGCGGCCAGCACCCCCAGCGCCAGCAGCAGAAGGTCCACCTTGCCGCGGAACCCGTCGTAGAGCGTCGTCATGATCGTCGGAAGAGTCGTTCTGCCGCGGCGACCAGATCAGTCGGATCGTTCGGGGGGAGGAAGGCGCGGATCGCCGCGGCTCCCGCCGCCCCGGCCTCGGCCACCGCCGGCAGCCGGTCGATTGTAATGCCGCCGAGGGCGATCACCGGCAGCCCGACGCGCACGGCACGCTCGAGCTCGGCGATGCCGATCGCCCGCTTGCCCGGGCTGTCGAAGATCGGGCTGAAGTAGGCGTAGTCGGCGCCGGCGGAGCGCGCCCGCTCGATCTCGTCGATCGAATGGGTCGAGCACCCGACCAGGAGCCCGTCGCCCACCAGCCGCCGCACGGCCTCGACCGGAGCCCCGTCGGCCGGCAGGTGGACGCCGCCGGCTCCCGCCGCGAGCGCTACGTCGGCCCTGCCGCTCACCAGCACCCGGCAGCGACCCGCCGTCAGCTCGACCGCCGATCGGACGAGCTCGAACAGCTCGAGATCGGTCGCGTCCTTCTCGCGGATCTGGACCGCGTCGACCCCGCTGCGGGCCAGAGACTCGAGCCAGCCGGCGAAGCCGCCGGCGCCGAGGGCCGACCGCCGGCTGATCGCCGTCAGGCGAGGGATCGGGGTCATTGCGCGCCGGGCGACTCCGCACGCGAGCGCTCGGCGAGCGCCCGGCGCCGCTCGCTCAACCAGAGATCGAGGTCGTGCGCGCCCCACACCAGGTGCACGAGTCCGAAGCCGGTGATCGCCCCGCGCACGGCCGGGTGGAGCAAGAAGGTCACCAGGCGGATGTCGGCCAGCTGGACGACGCTCTGGTCCCAGCGCGGACTCCAGGGCGAGAGCAGCAGGAACACGCCCGCTTCGACGCAGTAGAGGATGAACAGGACGCGGAAGGTCGTACCCCAGGCCACGGGGCCGAGGATACCCAAAAAAAATGGCCCGGGGCGTGAGCCCCGGGCCGGGACTACAGCGCCAATCAACGATCGGGAGGCTTCTTCTTCGATCGGGACTGCGAGCGAGCGCCTCGCGACGATCGACTGGAGCTCGTAGAAGAGGAGGAAGAGCTCTTCGAGATGGACCGGCTCGAGCCGCGCATCGACGAGCCCGAGCTCGGCCGAGAGGCCTGAGGCGGAGTCGACGGGCGCCGTACCGAGGAGGACGACGAGCGGCTCACGCTCGCGGGGGGCGCCGAGGCGCTCGGAGATCGGCTCGGCGCGGCAGCGCTGGGGCTCCGAATCGGCACCGAGGCGCTCGGGCTATCGAGGCGCCGGCTCGGCGGCGCACCGGAGGTCGACTCGGGCGCGCTCGTCGCAGGCCGGCTGCCGCGGATGCCGTCGACGACCCGGCGCACGACCGGCACCCGGGTCTCGTGGCGGGGGAGCTGCCCGCCGGCCAGAGGCTCGACGGGGCGCCTGACCGAGCCGATCGAGCGGCCCGGAGCTCCGGAGCGCGGCGACTCGGGCATCGAGACCTCTCCCCGGTCGATGCGCGTGGCGGTGCCGGGAAGCGTCCTCAGAGTCGAGGGCGAGTCGCGTTCCGGCGAGTCGGCGACCGGACCGCCGCGCAGCGACGAGTCGATCGAGCTCATCTCGCGGCGTGCCGGCTCCCGGCCGGCCGGAGCGCTCGTGACCAGCTGCCGGCGCGAGACGTCGGGCCGCATGGGCATCGCCTCTTCGGACCTGTCCGAGCGGTTCGGGGCCGTCGAGCGGCCGATCCGCGTCACCGCCGGCTGGTCGATGCGCTCGCTACGCTCGCTCGGCGCCGTCGCCCGCCCGATCCGCGTCGTCATCGGCTGCTCGGCCCGGGCGATCGAGCGTTCGGGCGCCTTGCTGAACACCACCTCGCGCACTTCGCTCGACAGTCGCGGCTCGCGGCCGATGAACTCCGTCACGTCGCGCAGCTTCCTGCCGTGTCCCTGCTGCAGCTCGAGCTCGCGAGCCACGGCCTCCAGCTCCTCGGCGCGACCCAGGTAGTCGCGCGGGATAGCGCGGGTGTGGCTCACGATCAGGCCGCGCGGCACGTCGTGACGGGCGTGCCGGCCCAGCTCGTGGCCCGAGCGCCAGTGGGTGCCGTAGCTGCGCCAGCCGAAGTAGCGGGTGGGGCAGAAGGTCCAGTGGCCGTAGTAGCTCCAGCTGCCTCCGGCCCAGCCGTGGAACCCGAAGTGAAATCCGGAGTAGCCGTAGCGCGGGCCGTAGTAGTGGGAGTAGTAGCCGCTCGGCACCCACGCCACGTACGTCGGGCCCCAATACCAGGTGACCCAGGCGGGGGAGAAGACGTTCCCGGGGTGCCAGATCCAGCCGTGATGAGGGTGCAGGGCCCACGAGCCGTAGTGGAAGGTGAAGCCCCAGGAAAAGGAGCTCACCCAGTACCGACCACGCGGCGTGTAGGTCCAGTAGCCCCGGGTGTACGGGCGCCAGCCCACGCTCACGTGGGGCCGCCACGCCCATCCGGCGTCGACCGACAGCCAGGTGCCATTCCGATGGAGCGGCGCGGCCTGGTAGCCCAGGCGCGAGGGAACGTAGGATTCGCGGGCGGCCAGCTCGGCGGCCTCGCGGTCGAGATCCTCGCCCCAGGCCTCGAGCGCGTCGAGCGCTCCGGCGGGGTAGACCCGAACGCGCGGGTCGACCTCACCGTCGATCACCGCCTCTTCGTTGGCGCGCACCACCACCGAGCCGTCGGCCAGCGCCACCTCGCCGAACCCCTCGCGGACGACGACCTCGGTCCACTGCCGATCGTCGGCATAGATGCGGTAGACGCCGGGCTCCTGGAGATAGACGGTCGCGTTGGGCGTGTCGATCCGTAGCGGCGGCCCCTCTTCGGCGTAGCCGCTCACGATCACCTGGATCTCGCCCTCGAGCAGGCGCAGAACCGTGCCCGTACCGCCGGTCTCATCCGCGTAGAGGGCCAGCTCCTGGAAGTAGAGATCGGTCCCTCCGGCCGCGCGGAGAATGGTCTGATCGGGAAGAATCGCTTCGAGGCGCCCGGCCGGGGTGACCCAGACGCGGTCGCCCAGCAGCAGCGGGTAGTTGGGCTCGACGTCGAGCGGCTCGGCCCGGTCGAGCGTGGAGAGCCGAACGTCGCCTTCCACCGTACGGTAGAAGCCGTATCCCGACTCGTCCTCGGCCACGAGCGGCGCGGCGGCCAGAACCAGGGCCAGGACCCAGATCGACGCTCCGATGAACTGCTGAGAGAACTTTCTGTCGGTGGTTGTCATCGCGGGCTCCTTTCTCCACCGACCGGCTCCTTCGAGTCGATCGTCTGTGGCTATTGCAACGGCTGTTCCAGCCAGCTCTCCGCTATACTTCGCGGGTAGGTTCGTACTCTCGCGGCGCCGCCTTGTCCCCTGGGAGCTACGATCCAGGCAGCTCTTGCCGGTGCGGGACTGGCGCCTTCGAGGAGTCGATAGAAAAGTGGCCATAAGGAAGTGGTTCAAGGGCTCGAAAGAGTCGGCCCAGAGCGATCCGCGCGAGGACATCGACGACCTCATCACGCTGGGCGAGCTCGAAGAGGCCGAGCGGCGGCTTCGGCATCGCCTGAAGGGGAACCTGAACGACATCCACTCGCGCAGCCGGCTGGC
>JAHEKO010000372.1:2943-4296 GCA_024638355.1 Acidobacteriota bacterium | reverse complement strand
CCTCCCTTCCCGGGCACCATCTTGAGCTTGGCGTCGGCGAGCACGTCCTCCCTCTCCTGCGTGCCGCGGTAGGCGACGACGATCAGGTCGTCGCGGGCGGCCACGAAGCCCTCGGTGCCCCGGCTCGCGAAGAACCGCGCCCTGGGAAATCCCCAGCTCGCGAGCGTCTTCAAGACGTCCGCCTTGGGCTTGTAGGCGAGCGCCGCCGCCTTCGCCATGGCCAGCGCGTTCACGGCGTCGAACGACGTCTTGTTCGGATGGAACTCGAGTGGCGGCATGACGCGGCTCCCTTCCTGTAGAGATGTTTCCGCCACTCTACACCCCGATCGATCCGGGCACGGCGGGGCTCGGTCGCGCGCCCTCTTCGCGGCGGCCGACAGCCTGCCCCGCGCGTCGTGAGGCCGGCGCGTGGCCGGAGTCGCGCCGCGTCTTCGGGCTCAGGAGAGAGCCGCGACCGCCTCTTCCTCGGTATCGTGGACGTCGAGCGCGGGCAGGATGCGGGTGATCTCGAGCACGGTGCGCACGGTCCCCTGCGGCTTGACCAGGTGGATGGCCGAGTCGAAGCGCTTGGCGAGCTGGACACCGGCGACCAGCTCCGCCAGGCCCGAGCTGTCCATTCGCCGAACCCCCGCCATGTTGAGCACGATCTTCGAGTGACCGTCGCCCAGGAGCTGGTTGATCAGACGGTTGAGCTCCTCGTCGCCGGTTCCGGCCACGAGCTGTCCTTCGAGGTCTACGATCAAGACGTCGCCCGACGTCCGCTGGGTCGTTCTCATGTCCCTAGCCTCCACATTCCGACGGCCTCGGAGTCTATCGTCATTCCGCCCCTGGTTGATTGACCGGCCACCGAGGTCTGCCTACACTCCATCCGTGACGCTCACCAGAGCCGACGACGACGCGACACTCGCCTCGGCGATCGACCCGGCGAGGATCTGCCGCGTCGACCTGCCCGCGAGCGCCCGACGGATGATCGAGCGTGCCGCAGGCGGCGTCTATCCCGACGAAGCGTGCGGCGTGCTGATCGGCGACGCGCGCGAGGGAACCGCGCGCATCGAGCTGGCGACCGAGGCGCGCAACCTCGAGCGCGACCGGCGCGGCGATCGCTACGAGCTGGACCCGCGCGACTTCGTCGCCTCCCAGCGGCGGGCGCGCGCCCTCGGCCTCGGGATTCTCGGCTTCTGGCACTCCCATCCCGACCACCCGGCCGAGCCGTCGCGCCGGGACCTCGAGTCCGCGTGGCCCGGCTATCTCTATTTGATCGTCACCACCACCGCCCACGGAGTGGGACCCCTGCGCTGCTGGCGCCTCGGAGCCAGCGAATCCGAAGAGATCGCCGTGCGAGACATCTAGCGA
>JAHEKO010000372.1:0-2843 GCA_024638355.1 Acidobacteriota bacterium | reverse complement strand
CCGACGCCGACCAGCGGGTCGGTTTCCTCGATGGGGTGCTTCTTGGGCACGCCGTAGACGGCGGTGCTGGAGATGTGGACGATGCGTGAGATGCCGAGGTCGCGGCAGGCCTCGAGGACGTTCCGCGTGCCGTCGACGTTGGTGCTGATGATCTGCTCCTTGGGATAGAGGGGCAGTCCGGCCGCTCCGTGGACCACCGCGTCGATGCCGTCGAGCGCCGCCCGCAGGGCGTCGGCGTCTCTCACGTCGACCTTCCGATAGTCGACGGGCTTCTCGAAGTCGTCCGCGGGGGGCTCCTCGATGTCGAGGAGGCGCACGCTCCAGCCGTCCTTGCCGTCGAGCTGCCGGGCCAGGTGATATCCGAAGAAGCCGGCGCCGCCGGTAACCGCAAGTCTCATGTCAGGTAGCTCCGTAGCCCCGGGGAGGGGCCGTTGGTGGAAGAAAGGCTCGGAAGGGGAGCTCCCGCGCCTGAATGGCGAGAATACCAGGGATCACCGCGGGAGGGGAGAGCCGCCGCCCCTCCCGGCGGGCCGAGTCTCTACGAGGGCGTCTTCCAGCGCTCGAAAAGGTCTTCGGGCAGATCGATGTCGAGAACGTCGAGCACCCGGTTGACGGTCTGATTGACGATGTCGTCGACCGTCTTCGGCCGGTGGTAGAAGGCGGGAACCGGCGGCACCATCACGGCGCCCATCTCGATCGCCTGGCCCATCAGCCGCACGTGGCCGCGGTGGAGGGGGGTCTCGCGCAACACCAGCACCAGCTTTCGGCCGTCCTTGAGGGTCACGTCCGCCGCCCGCTGCAGCAGGTTGTCGGCGTAGCAGTTGGCGATCCCCGCGAGGGTCTTGATCGTGGCCGGGATCACCACCATGCCGGTGGTCCGGAACGACCCCGACGAGGGCGAGCCGGCGATGTCGCCCGGGTTGTACGACGCGTCGGCCAACGCGGCGACCTCGTCCACCGCGTGGTCGGTTTCGAGCAGGATCGTCCGCCGGGCCGCCGGCGTCATGATCAGGTGGGTCTCGACGTCGGCGACGTCGCGCAGCACCTCGAGCAGGCGGATGCCGTAGATGGCGCCGCTGGCTCCCGACATCCCGACGACCAGACGCTTCACCTTGTCTCCAACCGGATCTCCAAGCTTCAAGACGCGGCGCGGGACGAGAGCCCGGGCCGGCCGGCAGACGATACCACCGCGCGGGCGCCGAGCCGCAACGAGGCGCCCCGCCCAGATCTCGTCTCCGAAGGTAGGCGCTGCGCCGAATAGAATCCGCGACGATGGAGCCCGAGACCCGATCCGAGAGCAAGCCTGCGAGCGCCGAGGAGGCGCTGCGCCAGGTCTTCGGATACGACGCCTTCCGCGGCCAGCAGCGCGCGATCATCGATCACGTGGTCGGCGGTGGCGACGCTCTCGTTCTGATGCCGACCGGTGGCGGCAAGAGCCTCTGCTATCAGATTCCGGCGCTCCTGCTGCCGGGCGTGGCGATCGTGATCTCGCCGCTGATCTCGCTGATGCAGGACCAGGTCGAAGCGCTGCGGGAAGCGGGCGTTCGCGCCGCTTTCCTCAACTCGACCCTGGGACGCGAGGAGGCCTGGTCGATCGAGCAGGCGGTCGCCGGCGGCGCCTACGACCTGCTCTACATCGCGCCCGAGCGGCTCGCCACCGAGCCCTTTCTCGCGCTCCTCGAGCGGACGCCGCTGGCGCTCTTCGCCATCGACGAGGCCCACTGCGTCAGTCAGTGGGGGCACGACTTCCGGCCCGAGTACCGGCAGCTCGATCTACTTCACCGCCGCTTCCCCGAAGTGCCGAGAATCGCGCTGACCGCCACCGCCGACGGGCCGACCCGGCGCGAGATCCTCGACCACCTCGAGCTGCCGCGCGCGGGGTTGTTCGTGTCGGGCTTCGATCGCCCCAACATCCGCTACGAGGTCGTCGCCAAGACCAACGCGCGCCGCCAGCTCTTGCGCTTCCTGCACGGGCGCCACCACGGCGAGAGCGGCATCGTCTACTGCATGAGCCGCAAGAAGGTCGAGAAGACCGCCGAGGCACTGGCCGGCGAAGGCGTGACCGCGCTCCCCTACCACGCCGGACTCGACAAGAGCGTGCGGACGGCCAACCAGCAGCGATTCATCCGCGAGGACGGCGTCGTCATGGTGGCCACGATCGCCTTCGGCATGGGTATCGACAAGCCCGACGTGCGCTTCGTGGCACACCTCGACCTGCCCAAGAGCGTCGAGGCCTACTACCAGGAGACCGGCCGTGCCGGCCGTGACGGTCTGCCCGCGGACGCCTGGATGACCTACGGCTACGGCGACGCGACCTTCATCCGCCAGATGGTCGAACGCTCCGACGCCCCACCCGAGCGCAAGCGCATCGAGCAGCTCAAGCTCAACGCTCTGCTCGGCTACTGCGAGACGGCCGAGTGTCGGCGAGCGGTGCTCCTGCGCACCTTCGGCGAAGAGCACGTCAGCGGCTGCGGCAACTGCGACACCTGCGAGACGCCGGTCGAGACGTGGGACGGCACCGTGGCGGCGCAGAAGGCTCTCTCGAACGTCTACCGCACCGGCGAGCGATTCGGCGCCGCCTACCTGTCGGACGTGCTCGTCGGGGCCGACGACGAGCGCATCACCCGCAACGGCCACGCCCGCATCTCCACCTACGGCATCGGCGACGAGCTCGATCGCAAGGGCTGGATGAGCGTCTATCGGCAGCTGGTGGCGGCCGGGATGCTGCGCGTCGATCCGAGCCACGGCGGCTTGTCGCTGACGACGCACGCCCGCCCGGCCCTACGCGGCCGGCAAGAGGTCCGGCTGCGGCGCGATCCGGTTCCGGCGCCCGCCACTCCGCG
>JAHEKO010000371.1 GCA_024638355.1 Acidobacteriota bacterium | reverse complement strand
AGACCGAGAGCCACGGCAGCGGTCTGTTCAAGCGCGTCATGGTGCGCCAGAGCGGCGGCGGCAACTACAAGCGGTAGCGCTCTTTCATCGCCGCGTAGCGCTGATAGGCCTTGCCGTCGAGCTCGGCGGTGAGCCGGCGCTCGAGGAGCGGCAGGAGCTGCTCGCGCAGGAAGGCACCACGGGCCATCCACTGGAAGTAGCTGCGCCCTCCGTGGTGGTAGGGGCCGTAGAGCTTGGAGTCGGGCAGGCGTCGCTCGAGCCAGCGGAAGAGCGCTTCGTGGTCGGTGTGCATCCGCAGGGTGACGTGGGGTTGGCGCCCGTCGCCGCCGAAGTGCCCTTCGCCGACCAGGAGGCCGACCAGGAAACCCTCCTCGAAACTGGAGAGAGTGGAGTCGGCTTGAGTTGTTTCACCGTCAGGAGTCACGTGAAACCTCTCTTGTTTCACCGTCATGTGTCGCGTGAAACAGGCGCGGGTGAAAGGGTAGTCTTCGGGCGGAGAGCGTCATGGGTGCGGAGATCCCCGATCTTAGCGAAGATGAGTTTCGCGAGCGGCTGGCCGGCTTCCTTCCTGCCGGGGCGCCGGGTTCGGTCCTACCGAGCCTGTACGCGCATTTCCAGGAGCTCAGGCGCTGGAATCGAAGGGTGGCGCTCGTCGGCGGCGGCCTCGCGGTGAGCGTGGTCGAGCGTCTGTTCGGCGAGAGCCTGGCGGCTCTGGAGCTGATCCCCGAATCCGCTGGATGCGTCCTCGATGTGGGCTCCGGTGCGGGCTTCCCGGGGCTGGTGATCGCCGCGGCGCGCCCCGGGGTCCGGGTCGTCCTGGTCGAGCCGCGCGGGCGGAAGTGGGCCTTCCTCCGGTCGGCGGCGGAGCGGGCCTCGTTGTCGTGCGACTGTCTCAATGCTAGAGTCTCGGCCGCTTTGCCGCAGGGAATTCCAGAGTCGGTCGATCGGGTCACCGTGCGAGGACTGCGGCTCGGTGCTCCCGAGATCGAAGCGCTCGCGTCGCGGTTGGCACCCGGCGGTGCCTTCCTGATCTGGGCCGGCCCGGGGCAAGAGGCGCCGGCATGTCTTCGCCAGACGAGGGCCCTCGCGCTCGGCCCGGGTCGCGGCAGCATCCGGGAGCTCGTGCCGGCATGACCGGCCGCGTACTGGCGGTCGCCAATCAGAAGGGCGGCGTCGGGAAGACGACCACCGCCATCAGCCTGGGCGCGGCCCTGGCGGCGCTCGAAAAAAGGGTGCTGCTGGTCGACTGCGATCCGCAGGGGAACGCGACCAGGGGCGTGGGGGCCGAGGCGGAGAGTCCGACCCTCTACGACGTGCTGTCCGGCGGAGTCGCGCTCGACGAGGCGATTCGACCCACCTCGTTTCCGAACCTGAGCGTCGTCTGCTCGAACCGCGAGCTGGTCGGGGTCGAGGTCGAGTTCGTTCGTCTCGGAGGCTGGGAGACGCGGCTCTCGAAGGCGATTCGCGGCAGCGTGACGCCCTTCGATGTCGTACTTCTCGACTGCCCGCCGTCGCTCGGCCACCTCACGGTGAGCGCGCTCGTCGCCGCCGACGGGGTGCTGGTACCGCTGCAGTGCGAGTACTTCGCGTTGGAGGGGATCAGCGAGCTGCTCAACACGATTCGGCGTGTACAGTCGGGCTCGAATCCGCGGCTGGGCATCGCCGGCATTCTGTTGACGATGTACGACGAGCGAACCAATCTCTCGAAGGAGGTCGCGAATGAGGTGCGGCAATACTTCGCCGGCAAGGTGTTCGAGATCGTGATTCCGCGCAATATCCGGCTGGCGGAGGCGCCGAGCCACGGAATGCCGATTCTCGAATACGACATCAAGAGCCGCGGCGCCGAAGCCTACCTGGCGGCGGCGCGGGAGCTCCTGGGGCGGTCGTCATGAGCGCCCGAAAGCGAGGCCTCGGCCGCGGGCTCGACTCCCTGTTGAAGATCGAGACGCCGACCACGCATTCGTTGCCGCTGGAGCGGCTCAAGCCGAATCGGGTGCAGCCGCGCGAGCGCTTCGACGGGCGGGATCTCGATGAGCTGGCCGAGTCGATCAAGGCGCAGGGCGTGGTCCAGCCGATCGTGGTCACGCCGCGACCCGATGGCGACTACACGATCGTCGCGGGCGAGCGACGGTGGCGAGCCGCGGGCCGGGCCGGGCTGACCGAGGTGCCGGTCGCCATTCGCGAGGTCGAGGACGATCAGCAGCTTCTCGAGATGGCGCTGGTGGAGAACCTCCAGCGAACCGACCTCAACCCGGTGGAGGAGGGCGAGGCCTACCGTCGCCTGAGCGAGGAGTTCGGAATGTCGCACGAGGAGATCGCGCTCCGCGTCGGCAAGGGCCGAACCAGCGTTTCGAACGCACTGCGGCTCCTGCGGCTGCCGGAAGAGATCCTGGAGCTGCTGCGCGAAGGGCGCCTCACCGCCGGGCAGGCGCGCCCGCTGCTCTCGGTTTCGAACGACGAGGAGCGGCTGAAGCTGGCGCGGCGGGCAGCGGACGGGGGTCTGACCGCCCGTGCCCTCGAGAAGCTCGCCGCCGGCAAGAAGAGCCGCCGCCCGCCCACCGTCGACGCCGATACCGCCGCCGCCGCCGAGCGTCTGACGCGCGGCCTGCAGACGCGGGTTACAATCCGGCGCAGGGGCGACGGCGGCACCATTCAGATCGCGTTTCACTCTGAAGAGGAGCTGATGCGTCTCTTCGACCTCCTGATGGCTGCGAGGAAAGGCGAGTGATGTTCAAGAGCGGCGAGGCGAAAGGCGATCTCAACGGCTTCCTGGACGCCGGAAGCCACATGGATGGAGAGCTCAGCTTCGAGGACACCTTCCGTGTCGACGGCAAGCTGAGCGGCAAGGTCCTGTCGAAAGGGGATCTGGTCGTGGGCGAACGAGGCGAGGTCGACGGCACGGTCGAGGTCGCCCGCGTCTACGTCTCGGGCACCCTCAAGGGCGTGATCAAGGCGAGGAAGCGGATCGAGATCACGGCCGGCGGCCGCGTGCTCGGCGACATTCAAACGCCGACGCTGGTGATCGAGGAAGGCGGTTTCTACGAAGGCCGCTGCACGATGGAGCCCGCGGCGCAGCGCGAGCCCAAGTCCGAGTCCCCGGCGGTCGCCGGAGTCGTGACTCCGCTCAAAGCGCAGCGCGAAAGCTAGCGCCCGGCAGCCTCGCCTACTCTTCGGCTCCGAGCGGAGCGCGGGCCGCCAGCGTCTCGTAGGAAGGGACGAAGGTGAGCGGGTTGCGGGCCAGGAAGGAGGCCTCGAAGCCCGAGGTCAGGACCCGGCCATCGAGATCGCCGGCGATCGGGAGCCGTAGACCGTAGAGGAGGGTCGGCATCACGTCGATGACCTGAGCCCCCTCGAGCATCAAGCCCTCGCGGATGCCTTCGCCGGAGAGAAAGATCACGCCGTCGGGAGCGCCGCCGAAACGGCCCTCGATGGGCTTGCCGGACAGATTGCCAAGCAGGCGACGCACCCCCGTAGGGGTGTCGACGCCGAACGAGGAGACGACGGCCAGAATCCGCGGGCCGCTCGTGCGCTGCCAGAGCTCGGCGAGGAAAGCGTCGAGGTGACGGTAGTAGGAGACGAGGAACTGGGCCGACTGGTTGTGGAGCGGCGCCTGGTCGCCTTCGAACTGAACCGCGGAATAGCTGCCGAAGTAACGAGCCGAGACCTCGGTGAGGCCCGGGAGCATCAGGAACCAGGCGCGAACGCCGCGCTTCTGATCCAGGAGAAAGGTCGTCAACGACTCCCGCCACAGATCGCCGGCGAGCACCCGCAAGACGTCGTGGGGCACCTCCAGGCCGAGCTGCTCGACGACGCCGGTATCGATCTCCGCGGTCGACAGCCGGAAGAGAATGGCGCGCTCGACGAGCTCGGACGGCCGGGCGCTGGCGGCGATGTAATTGCCATCGAAGTAGCTCTCGGAAAAGGCGAAGTCGAGCTCGCCGGTGCCCGGATGGCAGACGGGCCAGCCGATGACTCCGGCATCGACGCCCAGGCGGGCCAGAACCTCCCAGATGGCCAGGACGTCGCGAGTGCGAGTATCGGCTTGCCAGGGCTTGAACCCGGCCATTCGCAAAACGGTGCCGCCGAAGCCGGCCGGCACGAGTCGCAGGGCGGAGCCCGGGCTCAAGAAGCCCGCCGGAAAGACCTGGCTAGCGAGAACTCCGTGCTTGTACGGCAGCTTGCCAGTCGCGACCGAGCTCCAGAGGGCGTCCGGATAGGTCGGGGAGAGGGTGCCGAGCCGCCCATGCGCCCCGCGCTCGATGAGCTGCGCGAAGAACGGAAGCTGACCCTGTCCGGCCAGCGGCA
>JAHEKO010000370.1 GCA_024638355.1 Acidobacteriota bacterium | reverse complement strand
CGCTACTACGTGGCCAAGAACTTCGCGATCGGGATCGAGTACCAGTACTGGATGAACAAGCTGGGCGATCCGGACACCGACGAGAGCGCGATCCAGGCACTGGTCGTCTGGGCGTTCTAGCGCCGGGCCACCCCTCGGGGTGTTTCTCGCCGAGGCGCCAGGCCGATAAGAAGAAGGGGAACCGCGGTCGCCCATGGGCCGCTCGCACCCGAGGTCCCTATGCCGCGCAGTATCAGGCAGGTCGAATACTTCCACGCTACCGTTCGCGACCGGCCGGGAGAGGCTTACCGACTGCTCGAAAAACTGAGCAAGGCGGGCGTGAACCTTCTCGCCTTCAACGCGGTTCCCGCCGGACTCGAGCAGACCCAGCTCGTGCTCTTCCCCGAGGCGGCCGACCTGTTGGCCGAGGTCGCCGCCGAGAGGCGCCTGGAGCTGTACGGGCCCATGCACGCACTCCTCATCCAGGGCGATGACGAACTGGGAGCGCTGACCGAGCTGCACCGCCGGCTGTTCGACGCTGGCGTCAACGTCTCGGCGTCGAGCGGGCTGTCGGATGGGCGCGGTGGCTTCGGCTACTTGATCTATCTGCGCGAGGGGGATCTCGCCCAGGCTGTCGAAGCTCTGGCGATCTGACGGATCCGTCTCGACTCGCCGACCGGGAGGCCCCGATTTCAGCCACCTAGGGTTGCGCCGGCGGAGTACCATGCAGTCCGCGAGGAGACCATGACCCAGAGAGCCTTGATCAGTGTAGCCTTCGCCTTGACGCTCGCCTGCGGCCCAGCCGCCGACGAGGCGGACGAAGCGGTGTCCGCGGGCGGCGCGGAAAGTGCGCTCGTGGCGTCGCCAGCCGATCCCCACTCCTTCTCGCGGCCGGAAGAGGTCGTCGTGCGCCATCTCGAGCTCGATTTGAAGCTCGACTTCGAGGCGAAGCGCATCCACGGCACGGCGGCGCTCGGCATCGAGAAAACGACCGCCGCCGATCAGCTCTGGCTCGACACCCGCGGCCTCGAGATCGAGCGAGTGGCGCTCGGCGACGGATCGGCCGAGACCACCTTCACGCTGACCGACGAGCTGCCCACGTTCGGCCGCGGTCTGGCGATCGATCTCGAGCCCGGGACCGAGCGGGTGGTGATCGACTACGTGACCGACCCCGGCGCCGAGGCGGTGCAGTGGCTCTCACCGGCCCAGACCGCGGGCGGCGAGCATCCGTTCCTCTTCACCCAGTCCCAGGCGATCCTGGCGCGGACCTGGGTGCCGATCCAGGACACCCCGGGGGTGCGGTTCACCTACGAGGCCACCGTGCAGGCGCCGCCCGGGCTGATGGCGGTGATGAGCGCCGAGAACCCGACCGAGCGCTCCGCCGACGGCCGCTACACCTTCGCCATGCCGCAGGCCATCCCGTCGTACCTGCTGGCGCTGGCGGTCGGCGACCTCGAGTTTCGCGCGATGGGACCGCGCACCGGGGTCTACGCCGAGCCTGCGGTCGTCGAAGCCGCGGCCTGGGAGTTCGCCGAGACCGAGGCGATGATGGACGCCACCGAGGCGCTCTACGGGCCCTATCGCTGGGGCCGCTACGACATCCTCGTTCTGCCGCCCAGCTTCCCCTTCGGCGGCATGGAGAATCCGCGGCTGACCTTCGCCACGCCCACCATCATCGCCGGCGATCGCTCGCTGGTGGCGCTGGTGGCCCACGAGCTCGCCCACTCCTGGTCGGGCAACCTGGTCACCAACGCCACCTGGAACGACTTCTGGCTAAACGAAGGCTTCACGTCCTACATCGAGAACCGCATCATGGAGGCGGTCGAGGGGCCGGAGTACGCCGAGATGCTGCGCTCCCTGAGCCTCCAGGACCTCGAGAGCGAGATCGAAGAGCTCGGGGCCGAGAGCGCCGACACCCACCTCTTCCTGAACCTCGCCGGCCGCAACCCGGACGACGGGATGAACTCGGTCGCCTACGACAAGGGCGCCGCGCTCCTGCGCCTGCTGGAGGAGACCGCCGGTCGCGAGGCGTTCGACGCCTTCCTGCTCGACTACTTCGAGCGCCTGGCTTACCAATCGACCGACACGGGCGGCTTCGTCGCCGCGTTGAAAGACGCGCTGCCGGACGCCGCCGCGGCCGTCGATCTCGACGCGTGGATCTACGGCCCCGGCCTGCCGGACAACTTCCCGAAGCCGGAGTCCGGCGCCTTCGGGGCGGTGGAGGCCGAGCTCGCTCGGTGGCGGGAGGGTGAGGCGGCGGCCGCTCGGCTCGACACCGCCGGCTGGACCACCCACGAGTGGCTGCACTTCCTGCGCACGCTGCCCGCGGGCCTCTCGGGCGAGCAGTTGGCCGAGCTCGATGCGGCGTTCGGCTTCACGGCCGCCGGCAACGCCGAGATCCAGGCGGCCTGGTTCGAAGTGGCGATCCGCGACGGCTACGCGCCGGCGTTCGATGCCCTCGAGGAGTTCCTGATACAAGTCGGGCGGCGCAAGTTCTTGAAGCCCCTCTACACCGAGCTCGCCAAGACCGAGGAAGGGCTGAGCTGGGCGACGGAGGTGTATGCCAAGGCCCGGCCGGGATACCACTCGGTGTCGACGAACACGATCGACGACATCCTCGGCTGGACCGCACGCTAGGGCGGGGCAACATCGACGCGCCGATTCCGTAGGAAGAGGGACCCCTCGAGACCTTCAATTCCTCACGGGAGATCCGTATGCGGACACGAACCCTTCGACTCGCCCTCGCACTAAGCCTCCTGACCGCGAGCGCCGCCACCCTCAGCGCTCAGCGGCTCACGGCGCCGCCGCCGGGAGCCAACCAGCGCGCGGTCGTCACGCAGTACATGGGCCTGGTCTCGGCGACCATCGACTACAACGCTCCGGACGTCACCAGCCCGGCCGGCCAAGATCGGACCGGCAAGATCTGGGGTCAGCTCGTGCCCTGGGGCATCGCGCCCAATCCCTTCTACCCCGGGTTCGGCACCGCGCAGGAGATGCCGTGGCGAGCCGGCTCGAACGAGGCCACGACGATCACCTTCTCGCACGACGTCGAGATCGAGGGCGAGCCTCTCGCCGCGGGCAGGTACGCGCTCTTCATGGCGCCCGGCGAGACCGAGTGGACGATCCACTTCAATCGCAACAGCGAGGCCTGGGGCAGCTTCTTCTACGACCCCGAGCTCGACGCCCTGCAGGTCAAGGTGAAGCCCGAGAAGACCGAGTTCTTCAGGGAGTGGCTGACCTTCGAGTTCGACGATCGGCAGCTCGACACCGCCGTCGCCGTGATGCACTGGGAGTACCTGCGAGTGCCCTTCCGGATCTCGGTGCCGAACATCTCGGAGCTCTACCACCAGACGATGTCGCGGCAGCTCACCGGCTCCGTCGGCTTCACCTTCCAGAACTGGATGCAGGCCTCGCAGTGGGCCGCGCAGCAGGACGCCTATCACGAGGACGCGATTCGCTGGGCGGAGGCGGCGATCATCGCCAACCGCAGCTTCCAGACGATCGCGAGCAAGGCGCAGGTGCTCAACCGGATCGGCCGCGTCGAGGACGCCATGGCGGCCCTCGCGCAGGCGATCGAGCATCCGACGGCGACTCCGATCCTGGTGCACATGGCCGCGCGGGGACTGCAGCAGCAGGGAGACATGGAGTCGGCCAAGGTGATCTTTCGCAAGAATTACGAGAAGAACGCGGGCCAGTGGCCGGTCGATGTCGGCATGGCGCGGGTCTATTCTGCCGAGGGCGACTTCGCCAAGGCGCTCGAGCACGCGCGCATCGCGCTCGAGCGCGCTCCGGACGATGCCCAGAAGCGGAACCTCGAGACCCAGATCGAGCGTCTCGAGAAGGGGGAGGACGTCAACCCCTGATCGGACCCGACCGCTGAAGAGGCCGACGGGAGATCGTCCCGAAGCTGACCATCAAGCTTCGGCCGCCCGTTCGCCGTAGACGGCGATGCCCATGGAACCACTGCTCAAGTCGATCGCGGTGTGCAGGAGCATGGGCGCCCACAGCGAGCCGCTCCAGATGTAGAGGCCGGCGAGCACCGCCCCCGTGATGGCGGCACGCACGGTGGCGCCCGCTCCGTGCATGATGTGCACCAGGCCGAACGAGATGGAGCTGATGGCAATCGCCCACGGTAACGAAAGGAGCGCGGTCAAGTACCAGAGGAGGAATCCTCGAAAGAAGATCTCCTCACCCACCCCCGCGCTCAGGGCGACGCCGCGAAAGAGTCGCGTCTCTCGAGTCGTCGCGGGAAGAAACTCTCGCACCGAATCGAGGGCGCTGCGGACCGCTTCTCGCGCGCGTGCGTCACCGCGCACCGTGCGAACCTGA
>JAHEKO010000369.1 GCA_024638355.1 Acidobacteriota bacterium | reverse complement strand
CTTCGAGCGGCGCGTCGTCGGGCGGCGCCTCCTCGGCCACGCTCGCCGCTTCCTTGCCGAGCGCGTCGGCGTTTTCCTCGTCGATGCGGAACATCGCGCCGTAGTCGTTCATGACGGTGTAGGAGCCGCCGAGCTCCTGCGTGATCAAGACGCGGGACCCTTCGGCCAGCACGGCCGGAAGGCCGTCGGGGATCTGGATGACCTCTACGTCGCGCCGGAGAGTCGTCTGTTCTCGCGAATGCATCGAAAAACTCGGATTCCTGTCAGAAAAGATGACACGGCGGAAACGTACATCATGCGGAAGGATGAACTGCGGAACTGCTTGGAGGTGAAGGGGGGAGCTCCGAACGCGGTGGGCATCAACGGTTTACCGCTGTAGAAAGCGGATTGCGGATAGAGAAAGCGGGTGATGCTCTGAATCTCTCCTAAGAGAGGGATGGGATAAGTATGGCGAGCGGTAGCCCCCCCCGACACCATAACTTGATCGAAGCTTGAAGCTCTGAATCACTAGCCTCAGTCTAGTTGATCAGGTCGGCCACGTCTACGTGGGATGCGGTGGTCGCTATATCTTCGTCCGGTCCGGGTACTCCCCGGCACCAAGCGGTTAGGGGGAGTATGGACGAGCGGACGACGGACCAGGCGATAGAGGCCGAGTACGCGCTCGAGGCGCCGGCGAAGTGTGGCTTCTGTAAGGAGCAGATCGACACGGTTCTGGTCGTTCGCCTGCTCCGCACACGGGTCAATTTCACCTCGGCGCTTCCCAGACGGGGCCAGGTGATCGTCTGCTCGAAATGCCGGACCTTCTTCGCCGGCGGCCTGGGCGGGTTGCTCTAGAAAACGCTCCGAGTCCTGCGGCCGGCCGGTGAGACGCCGGCCCCGCGCTCCGTCTTCTTCTGATGAAGAGGATGGTGAAGCTCTCGCAGAGACCCGCGCGTCGGCTCGGCCGCGGCTATTCGCTTCTCGAAGTCCTGCTGGCCTCGGGGCTACTGCTCGTGGCCGTTCTGGCCGTCGCATCCCTTTTTTCGCGAGCCGTACTCGACGTGCGCTCGGGGGCCGAGCGCTCGGCGGCGGCGGCGATCGCGCAGAGCACTCTCGAAGCCACGCGCCTGCCGTCCTCCGGGATGACCTCGGCGGCCCTTTCGAGCTGGGCGTACTTTTCACGTGACGCGCGCCGATGGCGGACCGGCCAGCCCCCGGGCCCCGATCTGGCGCTCTGGGTGCGCGAGACCGTCGTGCGCCGATACCCTCTCAGCTCTGTACGGGACGGTCGGCTCGATCGCGGCGAGGCCGAGCCCGCTACCGGCGAGCCGCCGAGTGTCGGGCTGTTCGGAATCGAGGTACGGGTGGCCCGCAGGATCGGCGGCCGGCCGCTGGCGAGGCTGGAGCGTCTCGAATGGGCGCGCCACGATTAGAACGCGGGCGGGGCGCCACCCTGCTCGAGCTCCTGGTGGCGCTGGCCCTCGGCCTGGCGTTGAGCCTGGCGCTTCTCGCCCTGCTGCGGGTGCATGCCGAAGTGGCGAGGCGTCAGGGCCTGACGGCCGATTTGCAGCAGTCGCTTCGCATCGCCCGGCACGAGCTCGAGCGTTACTGCCGCCTGGCCGGCCGCGGAGGACTGCCGGCCGCCGTCGCTGTCGTCGTGCGCAACAACGCCGCTTCCGGCGCTCGGATCGCCGGCTCCCGATCGGCCGACATCGTGCCGGGCACGGACGTCTTGATCCTTCGCGGCGTCTTTTCCGCAGAGATCGCCGAGGTCGCGTCGGTGTCGCGCCCGGAGCCGCATCGCCTCGCCCTGACCCTGCGCCGGGAGAGTGCGAGCCTCGGCGCCGTCGCGCCCCTCGAGCCCTGGCTGGAGACCGCTCGTCAGGTGGAGCCGGCGGCACTTCTGCTGAGCGGCGGCCCGGGCTCTCCGCGCTGTTCGGTCGCCGAGATCGCGGCGGCGACCGGCGTACAGCGCGACGGGAGCGGCCGGCTGACCGAGTTGGTGCTGGAGGTGCGGCACGTCGAGTCCGTGGCGGGCGACGAGCTCGCTTCGGCCTGTGAAGCGATCGAGCCGGGCCAGATCCGGCGGGTCGGCGTGCTCGAGGAGCACCGCTTCTACTTGCGCCGCGGCCGCGGTGCGCCCGAGCGTCACCCCCGTCATCGCCTTTCCCGAGTCCGCGTCTCGCCGGGCTCCGAGCGTGCGCATCCGAGCTCGCCGGCCGGCGGCGTCGCCCTGGTGGATGACGCCGTCGATCTCCAGGTCGCCCTGGCGGTCGACCTCGACCGGGACGGCGCCGTGGCCGAGGGCTCGACCGACGAGCGGCGTGCGGACGAATGGCGCTACAACGATCCTCGCGACAGGGGAGACGCCGGAGCCTGGTCCTCGGGGAGGGTCGAGCTCGTGCGCGTGTCCCTGGTGCTTCGTGCCGCGCGCGCGAGCCGCGGCCACCTCGGGCCGCCACTCCTCGGCATCGAGGACCGCTCGTACCTTGCCCCCAGCGACCCGGCGTCGGCTCTTCGGGAGCGGCTTTTCGTGCGCGTGCGGGCCACGACGGTCGTGCGGCCGCGAAACCGATGAGGGCGCGAGAGCCGGAGCGGGGCGGCGCCTACCTGCTGGCTCTGGCCGTTGTCGTCGTGCTGAGCGGCCTCGGCATCGTGCTTTCCGAGACAGCAGCCAGCGAGCGGCGGCTCGGCGCGGCCGACCGGGACCGCGTGCAGGCCCTGAACGCCGCCGAGTCGGGCCTCGCGCTGGCCACGGCGGGCCTGCTCGCCGGCCAGTCGCCGGTCACGGGCGGGGTCGAGTTCGGGACGGTCCGCTCCTCCGGAGCGGTTCGCTCGAGCCGGGCGCTCGCCGACGAGCCGGTCGTGCGCGCCGTTGGGCGCTGTGAGACCTGCGCGGCCCCGAGCGAGTCGCCGGGACGGGTGAGCTATGCCCTCTCGGCCGAGGGCGAGGTCGTGCTTCGCGGCCGCGGCGAGGTAGAGCGGCCGGCGCGAATCATCGCCCGCGCTGGCGTCGAGGCGCTGGTCACGCTGCAGCCCTGGCCGCGGCCGGGGTCTTCGGCCGGGTCGGAAGCGGGCGGGCCGCCGTGCTCGCCGGAGCAGCGCCGCCGGGTCTACGACGTACTGGCCCGTGAGCTGCACCCGGAGGCCTGCAGGTTCGCGCCTCTGCGGCTCGCCGTCGAGGGCCTCGACGGCGAGACAAGGCGGGTCTGCCGGGTCCTCTTGCCGGTCTGCGTGCTCCTTACCGATTGGAAAGAGCGGTGAGGCGTCTATACTCTGCGCCTCATGGGAGAGTCGGAACGCGCCTATACCGTTGCTGACGAAGCCGCTCTGGCTCGGGTCGTCGAGGCGATCGGCGAGCGGTTCGCGACCGAGGGCGAGCGCACGTTGCGTCGGCGGGTCTACTACGACACCTTCGACTGGCGGCTCTGGCGAGCGAACGGCAGGCTCTGGAGCGAGCCCGTCCCCCGCGGTGTGGTTCGCCTGAATTGGCAAGTCGAGGGCCGCCCCTGGCCGGCGATGCTCGAGGTCGCGCCGGATCGGATCGGCTTCGCGGAAGATCTCCCGCCGGGACCCTTCCGCGAGGCGCTGGCGTCGTCGATCGAGATGCGCCGGCTGCTGCCGATGGTGGAAGTCAGAGCCGAGAGCCGGCTCGTTCGAGTGCTCGACGGGCGCCGCAAGACGGTGGTCCGGCTGATCGCGGAAGTCCCCGGCGTGCGTTCTGCCGGCTCTCGCCGCGCGTACCGGCCGCTCGATCCGAGTCTCGTCGTCCGGCCGGTGAGGGGCTACGCGAAGGAGTTCCAACGGGTCTTGAGGTTTCTGGAGCGCGAGCTGGATCTCGACGAAGGGCGCGTCGACGAGTTCGAGGTCGGCGCTCCGCTCGGCGGTCATGGCGAGCCGGGGAGCTATGCCTCGAAGCCGAGCATCCCGCTCGAGCCCTCGATGGCCGCCGACGAGGCGCTACGCGAGATCTTGCGGACGCTGTTGAAGGTCGTCGAGAGCAACAGAGCCGGGACAGCGGCCGACATCGACAGCGAGTTCTTGCACGACTTTCGCGTCGCGGTGCGCAGAACACGGTCGGCGCTTCGCCTGACCAAGTCGATCTGGTCAAAGCCCGCGCTCGTGCCCTTCCGCAAGGAGCTCTCCTGGCTGGGCAAGGTGACGGGGCCGACTCGGGACCTGGACGTCTACCTGCTCGAGCTTCCAAGGCTTGCGGCCTCGCTCCCGGAGTCGGCGCGCGGCGATCTCGAGCCGCTCCGCCGGTTGCTGAAAGCGAGGCAAGCGGCGGCACAGGCGGAGCTCGCGGCGGCGCTGGGCAGCCGGCGCTACCGTC
>JAHEKO010000025.1 GCA_024638355.1 Acidobacteriota bacterium | reverse complement strand
GCAAGAGCACGATCGCGATGCCGGCCGTCGCCCAGCCGCGCCAGCGCTCGCCCATCGGCAGCTGTCCGACGACGCGGTCGAGCAGTCTGCCGGCCAGGAGGCCGAGCGGCGGAATCAGCGGGAGGGCGTACCTCGGAAAGTAGAACTGCGTGGTCCGCGCCCCCGCGATCAAAAGATAGAACGCGCCCGCGGTGACGAGCAGCAGGAGGTCCGCGGGTCGTCGCCGAACGGCGGCGAGCGCGCCGCCCGCGAGGGCGAAGACGAGGAGGGCGAAGCCGAGATCGTCGCTCAGCACCTCGAAGTAGTAGAGCCAGAGGTTCGGTGCTTCGAGGGTAGCTCCCCCGGCCGCGGGAGCTCCGGTCAAGGCCTCCAGCGCATCGTCGAAGAAGGTGCCCAGATGGAGGACGAAAGCGGGGTTGCCGATCATGAACACGAGCGCCGCGACGACGTAGGCGAGGAGGAGCTCACGGGCGAACAGGCGTCGTACGAGCGAGTGCCGCCGATGCCGGAGCCAGTTGGCCAGCGCGATCGGCACGAGAACGGCGATACCGATGATCTTGTGCATCACGGTGAAGCCGAAGACCACTCCCAGCAGAGCCGGGCGCGCCGGATATCGCGCGTCGGACCAGCCGTGAGCCAGCTCGAGGGTCACCAGCACGAGGAGAACCATCGGCAGGTCGACGCCGACGTAGTGCGACTGCGCCACCTGGAGCAGAGAGACGGCGACCACCGCGGCGCCGAAGAGGCCGGCGCGCTCGCCGTACATCCGTCTGCCGATGCGGTAGGTCCAGTAGACGGCGAGAACGGAGATCAAGGCATGGGTAACCCGGCCGATCATGAAAAACGGCGTCAGGTCGGCGACGAAGCTCTGGGCGAACTCGGTGGGCGAGTCGACCCGTCCGAGCAGGAAAAGGCCGACGAAGTAGATCCCGTACCCGAGGAACAGGAGGTAGAAGAAGCCTCCCTTGGCGTCGCGTTGGAGGTCGAACTCTCCGGCGCCGAGCCGGAGGGCCCGATGCACCTCGAAGCCCTCGTCCACTCCCACGACGTGCGGCAGGCCGTTGTCGAGTCCCAGGAAGCGGAGGAGGGCGGCTCCCAGCAGGATGGAAACCAGCACGGCCGTGGTCGCGCGACCGCCGCTCATCGCCGAAAAGTGTAGCAGTCGAACGTCAGCGGCTCGTGCCCAGGAGTTCACGATAGGCGTCGAGGACCTTGCGCCGGAAGGTCGGCCAACTGTACTGCTCGTTGGCGATCCTACGCGCCGCTGCGGCCCGAAGAGCCGCATTCTCGGGCTCCTCGAGAGCCTCGAGCAGGGCGGCCGCCATCGCCTCGGCGGACGGCTCGGCGAGGAAGGCGCTGCCGGGGTCGAGCACCTGGGTGTGCGTGAGCCTGTCGGTCGCCACGATCGGGCGGCCCGAATGCATGTAGGTGTAGATCTTGAGAGGAGTGTTCTCGCCCTCGGAGCGGGGCGAGACGAGGGCGTTCGCCAGCGCCATCCATTCGGGCATCTCGTCCGAGGGGCGCTGCCCGACCGCGACCACCCACTGGTCGAGTCCGTCCTCGGCGAGCTGCCGACGCAGCGCTGCGAGCCGCTCGCCGCCGCCGCCGACGATGAGGAAGCGCGCATCGGGAGCCCGCTCCGCGACCCGGGGCGCGGCTGCCAGCAACAGGTCCAGGCCCTGATACGACTCGAGGTTGCCGGTGTAGACGATGGATCGCGTGCCGTGGAGGCCGAATTCCGACCTCAGAGCCTCGACGCGTGAGGGCTCTGGCGGCCGCAGCGAGTCCTCCAGCGGCGCGTCCTCGATCTGGAAGACGCGGACATCCGGGTCGAGCGTGTGTGCCGCCTCGGTGAGGGAGCGACAGACGGTCACCGCCGCGGTCGAGCGCCGCAAGGCGAGCCGCTCGAGTCGCCGTATGGCCGTCAGCAGCAACCGGCTGCGCACGACCCCCGTGTAGTGGAGTTGGTCGCTGATGATGGAATCGAGATCGTAGATCAACCTCTTACCCAGCAGCGTGGCCGGCAGTGCCATGAAGACCGATTCCTCGATCGCGTGAACCATCTCGTAGCGCCGGCTGAGCAGCAGGCGGAGAAGAGTCCAGAAGAGGAAGAAGTCGAGCACCAGCTTGCGCTTCGAGAAGCCGATCGGCACCGAGCGGATGCCGGGCGGCCGCAGACAGCGGTGAATCTCGAGCCCCTCCATCTCGACAGGCTGGCCCACCGGATAGGTGGCGAGATCGACCCGGTAGCCGGCGCCCGTGAGCGCCCGGCACAGGTGCAGCACGTTGATCGGCGTGCCCCGCGCTTCGAAGAAGGGCTGCGGCGCCACGAGCAGCAGGCGCGGTCCGGGTCGGGCGGTGTCGTCGCCGCCGGTTGGACTAGACAAGGTCCTGTTGCCGGTACCAGCGGATGGTCGCTTCGATCCCCCGGTCGTGAGGCCAGCTCGACTCGTAGCCGAGCTTCTCGCGTGCCTTGGTGAGGTCGAAAGCGCGGTTGTGGGTAAAGAACCCGACGCGGCGCCGGAAGAGCGGAGGTCGCTTTCCGAGCGGTTTCCACAGCAGTTCGCAGAGCGCGCCGGCGACCCAGACCGGCGCTACCGGAATGTGCAGCCGGGATAGCCGAACGCCCCCCTTTTCGGCGATCAGGCCGGCGAACTGGTTGAGGGTCAGCGGCTCCGCCGAGGCGATGTTGAAGGCCTCGAGGTGCACCTGCTCGCGAGGCGCCGTCGCACTCAGCAGGAACGAGTCGGTCTGGTCCTCTATGTAGCCGAGGTGGGCCAGCACCTCGCCGGAGCCGATCATCCGGAAGCTTCCGTCCAGGATGCTCTTGAAGAGCTTCAACATGCGCAGGTCGCCGGGTCCGTAGACCATCGCCGGCCGGTTCACCGTCACCACCATCTCGTCGGGCTCGAGCGTCTGTCCGAACTCGAGAATCGACAGCTCGCCCGCCAACTTGGTCCGATGGTAGAGGTCCATCGGGTTGAACGGCGTCTCCTCGGTCGCGGGAATCACCTTGACGTTGCCGTGGACGCCGACGGTCGAGCACTGGACGAAGCGATCGACGCCCGAGCGGGCGGCCGTCTCGGCGAGCTGGAGAGCGCCCCGGTTGTTGACCCGATCGTAGGCCGCCTCTCCGAGCTCGGTCTCCTGGAAGCAGGCGGCGACGTTGAACACGATGTCGACGCCGTCGAGCAGACCGTCCCAGGGGCCGCCGTCGGCGAGGTCCAAGACCTCCGACCGCAGGCCGCGAGCGCGCAGCGACTGGGCCTCGGCCGGCTCGAGGACCGTGCCGATCACGTCCAGCCCGTAGCCGGCCAGGCGTTCGAAGAGAGCGCCGCCGATGAACCCGGCGGCGCCGGTTACCAGCAACCGCCTGCCCTCGAGGGAGGCGAACCGCGGCGGTAGCGCTCCGGTCATGGCCTTGTTGCCGAGATCAGGACCAGGCTCGTATTGAGCTTTCCGCGCCAAAGGAATTTTCGAATCTCGGCGGCTACGCGTGCCTCGCCATAGCCCGCGCTCTCGACCAGCGCCACGAGCTCTTCCGACCGATAGAACCGCACGATGTCGCGCAGCAACAGTCGGTGGATGGCTTCCCACAACAAGGTCATGAGCGAACGGTCTCGGGCGCGGTCGAGGAGCAGCAGGCGCCCCCCGGGGCTGGTGACTCGAAACATCTTCTCGATGGCGAGCGCGGGGTCTGAGAAGTAGTGGAAAGCGCTGACGCAGCAGACAAGGTCGGCCGATTCTATGCTGTTCGCCTCCACCAGCAGGCGCGGGTCGATGCGCATCCAGTCGCCGGCCACGAAGCTCAGGCCCGCCACCGCCTCGACACGCGCTCGCTCGCGCGCCGCCTCCACCATGCGCGGTGCCAGATCGACCCCCAGCCCGGTGATCCCGGCGTAGCGGCGAGCCATGCGCCGGAGCAGCCACCCCGTGCCGCAGCCCACGTCGAGCACCGAGCTGCCCGCCTGAAGACGCGAATGGTCGAGGACCAGCTCTCCTTGCGCCCGATACCAGCCGCCGAGACGCCCCTCCTCGTAGCTCTTGGCCTTGGCGTCGAACGCGGCACGGGTGGACTCGGTGGAAGTCATGAAGTGCGCCTCTGCCCGACCCCCCGGTGAGCCGATCGGCTCCAGGGAAAGTCTAGCAGCCGGCCGTGGGGGACCGATGCAATCCGGTCCCGGTGGCTTACGGTCCTCCCAGCCACAACATCAGCGCCGCCGCCCCCAGCCCCAGCACGGCCAGCGCCCACGCGCCCACCAGGAGCCGCTTGGCCTTCTTCAGCGCCCGGCGCTTCTGGGAGATGAAGAGCTGGGGAGTGCCGAAATCGACTGCGCGGACCACTGGCTCGGGAGCGGGCTCGGGGTCGTGGCGGTCGAACCAGGCCTGGCGCCAGCCGTTGGACAGGAGCAGCGCGAGGGGACGGCAGTAGCCGCTCGTGGGCTCTTGGCGCAGGCGATCGACGGCGGCGTCGAAGAAGAAGCGGCCGCGCTCGAGGAAGCGCGCTCGCAGCTCGTCGTCCGCGTGACGGGCGGCGATCCGGAACATCTCGCTCTTGCGCAGGTCCTGGGCGGCCCAGGTCTCGGTCGGGAACTCGAGGATCTCGGGCTTTTCGAGGTAGGGGTACTCGTGCTCGGCGGCCCAGCGCGCGTAGTGGAGCAGCGCCGCGCGGCCGTAAGCGTAGCTTTCGTCGAGCTGGCCGAGCTCGATCTTGTAGTCGAGATACTCGCCCAGGCTCTGCAGGAACATCGTGTAGAACCACTTGCGGTCGGCGTCGAGCAGCTCGAGCGCCTCGAGGTCGTCGTCGGGATGGATGCAGCGCCTCAGGAGCTGCTCGGCCTTCTCCAGGTAGCGCTCTTCTGGGCTCGCCCGGTGCGCCTGGAGCAGGGCGGCGACGGCATTGGCGCCCGAGCGGCCGGGGCCGTGGTAGTCGTCGAAGCCCGAGTTACTGACGTGCCCGGTGTCTCCCCGGTCGAGAAGACGGAAGATCGTCCGCCGGCCGTCGTCGGCCCGGATGACGTACTCGCCGAGCTGGATCACGGCGTCGAGCGCGTCGGGATCGCCGGTCAACAGGTGATGCAGCCGCAGCCCCGCCGAGTAGAGGTGGCCGGACGAGGGGCCACCGCCCGGCACCCCTGGCGCCCGCGGATAGGAGCGATGGGTGGCGAGACCGGCGTCGATGTAGTGCACGGTGTGCCAGAACATGCCGCCGTTGTAGGCCGACTTGTCGCGGTCGGTGTGGTAGAGGTCGATGTCGACCACGTGCCGCGCGAGCTCGGTCATCAGGCGATGCCAGCGCGGGTCTCCCGAGCGCAGGAACTGCACGGCAAAGCCGCCGACCATGTCGTACTGGTTGTTGTAGTGCGAGATGAGCGGACCGTCGCCCTCGTGCCGGGCCGCTTCGTGATCGGCCCAGACGTCGCCGAAGTGGCGCCAGCCGTACTCGTCCACGGCTTCGCGCTTGCGCTCCAGGCTGTCCTCGCCATCGAGTGCCTGGCCGACCAACTCGATGTAGCCCGGATTCGGGTCGTCCGCGGCCGGGGTGAGCTGCGGGATCGCGCCGCTCGCCGCGTACCACTCGGGCGTCGAGTGGGGGAGGAGCGGGTCGCGCGCCCAGGAGATCGATCGGGCGGCGCCGCCATCGTCGGCGAAGGCGACCCAGAGCTCGTGCGTCTTTTGCTCGCCGCCCTGGATCTCGTGATTCGACCCCTGCTGGCGCGGGAAGAGCCGCGCGATGATCCCCGCCGCGCCGGCCTCGACCGCCTTCGGGAAGTTCTGCCAGAAGTCGGGCACGCACACGGCCAGCGAGCCGGCGGAATGCCGGACCTCGACTTCCGGCGTGGCGCGCGCGCCCTCGCTCTCGGCCGCGCCGGCTTGCGTGCGATAGCCGCGGAAGGCGAGCGGCACCTCGCCGTACCGATCGGCGTGGGCGCGGCTCCGCCAGCTCTCGCCGCCGCTCGACGCCTGGAAGAGCTCGAGCGGAGCCTCGACCTCGGTGAGCGGCATCGAGGGCTCGGCGGAGAGCGCGACGGCGCTCGCCGCCGAGCCGGAGGGCGTCGCCAGCGCGAAGGACAGATCGCGGAGGTAGATCGAGCCGTCGCTGCCCAGGCTCCAGAAACCGCCGGGATGCCCGGCCGCCCGGGGATTGGTCAGTCCAATCACGATTCTCGCGAAGGCCGCGTCGCGGAAGAGATGGATGCGCGAGGTGATCTCCAGCAGGGACGAGCCCCCGGCCGCGGAGAGGCTCCCCGTGACCTTGAGCGTCACTCGAATCGGCCCGGTTTCCTCGACTTCGACGCCCTTCACGACGACGCCATAGGGGCAGTTGGCGTCGTCGCGAGCCGAGATGCCGCTGCGCTCTGGGTCGATCGCCTCGCCGTCGCCGACCTCTACCCGATCGAACGGAAAGAGACCTCCGACGGAGAGCGCGTATCTCGCGCGCCCGGTGGCAACCGTGACTCCCGACTCTCCCGTCTCGACCGTGAGTGGGCCCGACTCCGGGGCCGGTCCATCGCTCGCCGCCACCTCGACCCGAAGCTCGTCCTCGTCGCGCGCGAGCCAGTCGAGCAGGCTCCAGCGCACGCTGCCGTCCGGCCAGAGATCGAGGGTGCGAGCCTGGAGTGGGCGTTCCGACCCGGCGGCGTCGATGAGGCGCAGGCGATGGATCTCGCGCACGGCTCCCGCCGGCCATGGGATGCCGCAAGTGACCGGCTCTTCGCGCCGGCGCGCGGCGGCGTCGGAGAGCGCTCGGGGTGCGTAGAGGAGAGGAGCGGAGAGCGAGCTCATGAGGGAGCCGCCGCTATAATGCCACGCTCTGTCTCGGCAAGCTCGACCTCCCCGAGGGATCGCCCCCGCGACGAGAGATCGCCTGGCGCGTCTCGCGCGCGGCGACCTCGGGCGGCTCGTCGGACTCTGTGTGGCGATCAACCTGGCGATCCTCGCGGGTGTGGCCCTGCGCTACCCGGCCTACCTGTTCGACTACCGGCTCAACGAATCCCCCGACGCCCGGCACTACGTGCTACTCGGCCGCAACCTGCTGCTCGAGGGGCACTACTCGAGAATGGACGCGCCGCCCTACGATCCGGACTTCCTGCGCACACCGGTCTACCCGGTGGTGGCCGGGGCGCTCGACGTGGTCACCGGGCCGGTGGGGCTCTACCTGACGCACATCCTCGTCCAGATCGGCTCGCTCGTCCTGCTCTGGCGGCTGGCCCGGCTCTATTTCGGCGCCCGCGCGGCCTTATGGGTGGGTCTGCTCGCGGCGACCGATCTGATGTCGACGATCTACAACTTCACCGCGCTCACCGAGCCCCTGTACGCGTTCCTGACGCTGCTCGCGTTCTCGTTCCTTCTGCCGCGGCTCGTCCCGCCGGAGCCGTCGAGCCCACCGGATCGATCGAGCTCGGCGCAGCCTGGAGCCTGGGTGCTCGGTGGCCTCGCTCTGGCACTCGCAACTTTGACGCGGCCGGCGGGGCTCTATCTGCCGCTCGTCGCCGCCGGCGCGGCGCTCTGGCTCGTCGGCAAGCGCGTCGGTTGGCGGGCGGCGGTGCGGGCCGCCTGTCTCGTACTCGTCCCGTCGCTGGTCCTGGTCGGCGGTTGGATCGCCCGCAACCAGCGCATCTTCGGGGTCGCCCGCGTCAGCGGCGTCGACGCGGTGGGCACGGTGCACATGGCCGGGGCCGGCGCCTACCAGCTCCATTACGGTGTCGATCGGCGCGAGGCGCAGGCGAGGATCGTCTCCGAATACGGCGTGCCGACGCTGCTCGAAGCCCAGAACCCCTGGCTGAGCGAGCTCGACGAGCGGGAGATCGACGCCCGGCTCCGCCGCGCGGCGCCGCGGATCCTCGCGCGCTATCCGGCCGAGCTCGTCGCATCGAGCGTGCTGGGGCTGATCAAGGGGAGCCTCTCGCACAACGTGCCCGCGCTCGCGCTCCTGCACGGGCGCGACTGGACGCCGCCCGGTCTGGGAGACCTGCTGCGGCTGCGCCGGAGCGCATTGGGCCGGCTCTTCTCGAATCATCCGGCCCTGGTCGCCGCCTTCGGCTGGCAGATCGGCCACGCGCTGGCGGTGCTCGTCCTCGCCGCCGCCGGCCTCTGGCAGCTCGCCCGGTCGCAAGCTCACCGACAGCTCGCCCTCCTGATCCTCCTGGTGATCGCCTACTTCGGCGCGGGCATGGCTCTCTTCGGGGTGGATGCCTACTATCGGAGCCGGATTCCGATGCTGCCCTACTTGTTCCTTCTCGGTGGCGTCGGAGCTTCGCGCTGGATCGCCGGGCGCGCGACCCGCCGGAAGAGCTCGAGGTAGGCGTCGACGGTCTGGTCGAGCCGGTAGCTCGATTCGACCCGCCGCCGTCCTTCGGCGCCCATCCGCGCGCGCTCCTCGGGGCTCGACGCCAGTCGCAGGAGCGCGCCGGCGACGGCCTCGTGGTCGCCGCGCGGGGCGAGCAGACCGTTGCGGCCCTCTTCGACCAGCTCCGGGTTGCCGCCGACGGCGGTGACCACGATCGGCAGGCCGGCGGCCATCGCTTCGAGCACGGTGAGGGAGGCCGCTTCGCTCAGCGACGTCATGCAGAAGAGATCCGCCGCCTGCAAGAGTTCCGGGACGTCGTGGCGTACTCCGAGGAACGACACGCGGTCGTCGATTGCCAGCTCCGACGCGAGCCGCGTCAACGCCTCGCGCCGCGGCCCGTCGCCGACCAGGAGGAGGTCGGTCTCCGGGCGCTCGGCCGCCACCCGGGCGAACGCCCGCACCAGGGTGTCGTGGTCCTTGACCGGATGAAGGCGCGCCACGCACACGATCAGCGTGCGATCGGGTGGGAGGTCGAGCCGGCGGCGAAGCGCGGAGCGCTCGCCGGTGGCGTAGCGCTCGACGTCGACTCCGTTGGGAATGAGCTCGATCCGCCGCCGCGAGAAGCCGTCGACGGCGGCGAGGCTCTCGCGGCTGAACTCCGAGCAGCCGGTGATCGCCTGGGCCTGGCGGTCGAGCAGCCAGCGGTTGATCCAACGCCGGCGGCTCGAGACCGCATCCGGATAGTGGCGGCCGTGCTCGGTCAGGATCAGTTCGAAGCGCGCGCCGGGCCGCATGCGGGCGAGCGCTGAGTAGAAGAACGGCGTGTACTGGTGCGCGTGCAGCAGCTCGAGATCACGCTGGCGACAGGCGCGGAAGATACTTCCGGCGAGGCGGAGATCGAGGCCCGGCCGGCGGCCGAGCGCGACAACCTCGACGCCGCGCGCGCCGAGCTCGCGGCCGAGCTCGCCGACCTCGTCGAGACAGAGGATCGTCGGCGCGAGTGCGGCGCCTCCGCGCTCGAGAATCTCGGCTACCAGCACCTCGGCGCCGGCCACCCCCATGGAGTGCAGCACGAAGCCGATGCGGATCGGCTCGTCTACGCCCATCGCTCGAAGATCTCCTCGGCCCGGTGCGCGCAGGCGTCCCAGCCGAAGCGCGCCTCGACCCAGGTGCGGCCCGCCGCGCCCATCGCGGCCAGCCGCTCGGGATCGCCCAGCAATCGGACGAGCCGCTCGCCGAGCTCGCCCGGATGTTCGCAAGCCACCAGAAGGCCGGTACGTCCGGGTTCCATGGTCTCGCGCGTGCCGCCCGAGTCGCCCGCGACCACCGGCCGCCCGCACGCCTGCGCTTCGAGCAGGACCATGCCGAAGCCCTCGATATCGCCCGCGATCTCGCGGTTGGGCAGCACGAAAAGGTCGCAGTGACGGTAGCAGTCGACCAGCTCTTGGTCGCCTACCTCGCCCAGGAAGAGAACCGCGTCCTCGACGTCGAGGTCGCGGGCGAGCCGCTCCAGCCTCTCCCGCTCCTCGCCGTCGCCGACGATCGCGTAGAGGACGTCCGGCACCCGGCGGCGAATCTCGGGCAGAGCCTGGATCAGGACGTCGTGCCCCTTGCGCCGCTGGAGCCGCCCGACCGTCAGCAGCACCCGCCGCCCGCGCCAGCCGAGCCGGTCGCGAGTCCCGTCATCTTCGGCGGGCGTGAACCGGTTGGTATCGACCCCGGGGTGGAGCCGCTCGACGCGCTCGGCGGGTAGAGCCCAGCGCTCGGTCAGGATCGACGCCGTGTTGTCGGAGTTGGCGATGACGTAGGCGGCGTTGGCCAGGACGACTCCTACGATCCAGCCCAGCTCCCGGCTTTCGTAGACCCGGCGCTGGTGCCATCGGGGGCGCGGCTCGGCGTTCGACAGATTCACCTCTTCGCCGTGCGCGAAGCAGGCATAGCGGATGCCGCTATGGCGCGCAACGGCGGCGGCCAGCAGCCCTTCGGGCAGGCAGCGCGCGGCGTGCAGCCACCGGATGTCGCGCCGCGCCACCGAGCGCCGGAGCCGCCGCGCGGCCCGCCAGTAGGATCCGAGGCTGCTCGGCCGCAGGAAGCGGGTGGGGAAGCTCAACGGCAGGCGCTCGATGCTCAGGTCGGTCGCTGCGTCGATTTGCGCGTCGCCGGGGTCGCTGCCCGCCGCCACGGCGTAGCGATCGCGGGGCAGGCGGGAATAGAGCTCCCAGAACCACCGCCCGCTGCCGCCGATCTTGGGTGGGAAAATCTCGCTGACCAGGAGGGTGGTCATCTGCCGTCCGAATTGTAGCCTCTGCCCTTCGGTCCGCCGCCAAAGATGGGTATCCTCTCGGCATGCCCGGTCCGGACGGCCTGGTCGTCTTTTCCGACGACTGGGGCCGCCACCCTTCCAGCTGTCAGTACCTGATTCGCGAGCTTCTGCCTCGCTACCGGGTGACCTGGTTCAATACCATCGGCACCCGACCGCCGCGGCTCGATCTGCTCACCCTGCGCCGCGGCACCGAGAAGCTGCTCGGCTGGTCGCGGCGCAAGCCCGAGCCGGCCGACGAGAGCGACGCCAACCCGCGCGTCGTCGACCCCGTCATGTGGCCGAGCTTCGGTTCGGTGCTCGGCCGGCAGCTCAATCGACGCCTGCTGTCGCGGGCGATCGCCGACGCGGTTCCCGATCCGGCCGCCGCGGCCGGCGTCACCACCCTGCCGATCGTGGCCGATCTGGTCGGCAAGACTCCGCTGCGGCGCTGGATCTACTACTGCGTCGACGATCTGGCCGCCTGGCCGGGGCTCGACCGCGCCACCCTGCTGGCGATGGAGCGCCGCCTGGTCGAGCGGGTCGACGCGATCGTCGCCGTGAGCGATCGCCTGGTCGAGCGGATGGCCGAGATGGGGCGCGAGGCGACCCTGCTGACCCACGGCGTCCACGCCCGGGTCTGGTCGCGCCCGGAAGGCGAGGTGCCCGCGGCGCTCGAAGAGCTCGAGCCGCCGTGGATCGTCTTCTGGGGCGTGGTCGATCGGCGGCTGGCCACCGGCTGGATCGAGTCGCTGGCGAGCTCGCTGGGGAGTGGCACGATCGTTCTTGTCGGGCCGGCCAACAACCCCGACCCGGCCCTCGCTGGGATCGAGCGGGTCGCGCTCACGGGGCCGCTGCCCATCACGGCACTGCCGGCGCTCGCGGCCCGGTCGGCGGCGCTGATCATGCCCTACGCCGACTCCGAGGCGACGCGCTCGATTCAGCCGCTCAAGCTCAAGGAGTACCTGGCCACCGGTCGTCCGGTGGTGGTGAGCGATCTGCCGGCCTGCCGGGAGTGGCAGGACGCCTGCGACGTCGTCGGGGCGGCCGAGGTCTTCGCCTGGACCGTGCTGCGGCGTCTCGAACGCGGTCTGCCGTCGGCGCAGGCGGAGGCTCGGCGGCGACTGGCGGACGAGGATTGGAAGAGCAAGGCGCGCCGCTTCGAGCGCGCCCTGCGCAACGGCGGAGGGTGAGGCGGATGGCCGACCTGGTCTTGCACACGCGCGTCGTGAGGGGCTCCGGGGGCGGTCCCGACAAGACCATCCTCAACTCTCCCCGCTACCTCGCCGACCGCGGCTATCCGATGCTCTGCGCCTATCTGCGTCACCCCGGCGACCGGGACTTCGAGCGGCTCGCGGAGCTGGCCGAGCGGTGCCAGGCGCCGCTCGCGCCGGTGGACGACTACGGGCCGTTCGATCGGGGCGTGACCCGCCGCCTGGCGGCGCTTTGCGCCGAGCACCGACCGGCCATCTGGCACGCCCACGACTACAAGACCAACTACCTCGGGCTGCGGCTACGCCGGCGGCACCCGATGACCCTGGTGACGACGGTGCACGGTTGGGGCGTCGAGGGCGGCTGGAGAACCGCGTTCTACTACTGGCTCGACCGCCTCTTCGTCCGCCGCTATCAGGAGGTGCTCTGCGTCTCCGCCGATCTCCATGCGAGATGCCTCGACTTCGGCGTAGCGCCCGATCGCTGCTGGCTCGTGCCCAACGCCATCGACACCGAGGAGTTCCGCCGATCGGCAGGGGCGGTGCCGGCGGCCGAGCGCGCCGGGGTGCCGCCGGGGCGCTTCGTGGTCGGCGCGGTGGGCCGCCTGTCGCCCGAGAAGGCGCTCGACGATCTGGTGCGGGCGGTGGGCCGGCTGGTGGGCGAGGGCATCGACCTCGAACTGTGGATCGTGGGCGAGGGCCCGGAGCGGCCGGCGCTCGAAGGCCTGGTCGCCGAGCTCGGCCTGGGCGAGCGGGTGCGTCTCCTCGGCTTCCGCGGCGATACACTCGACCTCTACCGAGCCATGGATGCCTTCGCGCTCAGCAGCCGCAGGGAGGGATTGCCGAACGTGCTCCTCGAGGCGATGTCTCTCGAGCTGCCGGTGATCGGCACGCGCATCGCGGGCATTCCGCAGCTGATCGAGCACGATCGAAACGGCCTGCTCGTCGAGCCCGGCGCGGTCGCCGAGCTCGCCGCCGCGCTGCGGCGGGTGATCGCCGACAGCGGACTCGCCCGGCGGCTCGGAGCCGCGGCCCGGCGCACGGTCGAGGAGCGGCACAGCATGAGAGCGCGGATGGAGCGCGTCCGAGAGATCTACGAGGTCGCCCTGGGCCGGGCGGCGAGAGCGGATCGGAGCCCCGGCTGATGGCGGCCGAGAGCGACGTCGAGCGGATCGCTCCGGGCGAGCGGTCGCCGGGGGCGATGGCCTTCAAGCGCCTGGTTCAGGCGCTGGCGTTCGTCGCCGTGCTGCCGCATCTCGCGATCTATCGCGTCGCCGCGCTCTTTCTGGGCCGGGACCGGGCCTTCGGCAACGCGAGCGAGGGCCTGGGCCGGGTGCCCGGGATGCGGGGCCTCTATCTGCGGCAGGCGTTCTATCGCGCCACTCTCGAGCATTGCGGCCGCGACGTCTACTTCGGCTGGCTTTGCGCGTTTTCGACGCCGCGGGCACGAATCGGCGAGGGCGCCTACGTCGGGCGCCGTTGCGGCCTCGGCAGGGTGACGCTGGGCCCGGGGGTGATGCTCGCCGACGGCGTCCAGGTGCTGAGCGGCGCGCGCCAGCACGGCACCGAAAGCGGGCGGGCCTACCGGGAGCAGACCCGCGAGTACCGGCGCGTCGAGATCGGAGCGGGTGCCTGGCTGGGAGCGGGCGCGGTGGTGATGGCCGACGTCGGCGAGCACGCGGTGGTCGGCGCGGGCGCGGTGGTCAACCGGCCGATCGACTCTCGCGCCGTCGCTGGCGGAGTTCCGGCTCGGGTGATCCGGCCGGCGGGTGGTGACGATCCACAGAGCGCCTGAAGGCGCGGTCGGTATACTCGTTTCGTGACTTCGAAAGACCGCCGGGTCTTGACGATTCTCGTGCTTTCGGCCCTCCTCGTCGGGATGGTCGGGGTGGTCCTGCGCCTGCGATCGGGAGGGGGCGACGGGACGGCGAGTGCGCCGCCCGGGGAGGCGCTGCCGGGAGCGCCTCCGGCCTCATCGTCGCCCCCGGCCGCCTTGTCGGAACAGCCGGCGAGGCCGATCGTGCCGCTCTTCGAGCCGCCGGAAGACGAGTTCGACATCGTCTACGTGCGCATGCCGCGCCACGGCGACGCCGAGCTCACCCACTGGCCCGAGGTCTTCCACCCGACGCGCCACGAGCCGGGGGCCGACCTGATGCTGCTGCATCCCGACGGCAGCGAGGAACTGCTGGTGGAGGGCGGCAACGGCGCGGTGACCGATCCCTACGTGTCGTTCGACGGCGAGTGGGTCTACTACAGCTATTTCTGGGACGTACGCCCCGAGCGGCTGAACGGTCAGCGGCTGCGCCTGCCGCTGGACGGCGCCGACATCTTCCGCATCCACCTGCCGACGCGCCGGGTCGAGCAGCTCACGTTCGGCGAGTTCACGCCCAACACCGGTGCCGGCGTCTGGGACACGTCGAATCCTCTCGACCCGCCGGCGGGCCACAACCGTCTGGGCTACGGAGTGGTCAACTCGGGCCCGTGCCCGCTGCCGGGCGGCCGGATCGCCTTCACCAGCAACCGCAACGGCTTCGAGCCGCCCAAGGGCTACACCAGCACCACCCTGCAGCTGTTCGTCATGGACGAGGACGGCTCGAACGTCACGCCGATCGCGCCCATGTCGCTGTCGAGTGCGCTCCATCCGACGATCCTGCGCGACGGCCGGATCATGTTCGGCTCGCACGAGAACCAGGGGCTGCGCGACCGGCGCAACTGGGCGCTGTGGCACATCGCCCCCGACGGCCGCTACTGGGGGCCGCTGGTGAGCGCCTTCCGGGAAGCCCAGGCCTTCCACTTCATGACCCAGCTCTCGGGTGGCGACATCGCCTTCATCGACTACTACAACCTCAACAACAACGGCTTCGGGTCGATCTACCGCTTCCCGCTGCCGACGCCCGGCGAGGCCGCCTTCCACCCGGCCGCTCTGGACGCCAACCCGCGCATCGGCCGGACCACCTCGAGCGGCCACGACTCGCCCTTCCGCATGCCGTTCACCCCGCGCGGCCTGGTCTCGCTGACGCCGATGACCCACGCCGACGACGCGCCGGCGCCGAAGGGCGCCGACGGCGAGCGGGTCGGCAAGTTCACCCATCCGTCGGCGGCCCCGCGTGGCGATCTGCTGGTCGCCTATACGCCCGGCCCTGCCAACCACCGGGGAGAGATCCACCGGCCGACCTACGACAGCGGCATCTACCTGCTGCCGGGAGCGCAGCCGGTGACGGATCCATCCGAGCTGGTCCGGATCAAGAACGACCCCGACTACAACGAGGCGTGGCCGCGCGCCGTGGTGCCCTACAAGTGGATCTACGGCGTCGACGAGCCGGAGGCGCTGCTCTGGCTGCCGAACGACGGCAGCGCCCACGCGAGTCTCGCCGCCGGGACCCCGTTCGGGCTGATCGGCACGTCGAGCTTCTACAAGCGGGGAACGGCTCCGGGGCTCGACCGGGTGGGCAGGTTCGACGGTCTCGAGCCGTTCAACACCGCGGCCAACGGCCGCAACAGCAACTGGTTCGTGCAGGGCGCCGATGCCGGCCTCTACGCCGACGACGAGATCTGGGCGGTGCGGATCGTCACGATGGAGCCGAATACCCACCGCAGCTACGGCCCGGGCGCCGGCCGGCAGTACTTCAGCCACGCTCGCGAGCGGTTGCGCATTCTCGGAGAGGTCCCGCTGCGCAAGAGCGACGGTGCGGACGGCGAGCCGCTCGACCCGGAGGGCAACCCCGACACCAGCTTCCTGGCCCGCATCCCCGCCGATACTCCCTTCACCTTCCAGACCCTCGACCGCCGCGGGATCGCTCTCAACATCTCGCAGACCTGGCACCAGGTGCGCCCCGGCGAGATGCGCGCCGACTGCGGAGGCTGCCACGCTCACGGGGAGAAGCCGCTGGCATTCGAGGCGACGGCGGCTGCGCGTCCCGACTACGAGCCGTTCGATCTGACCACCGTGACGCCCATGCTGGGCGACCTGCGGCCCGACGGCGACCCCGAGCTCGAGGTTCGCGAGACGCCGGTGGTCAACGTCGAGTTCTACCGCGACATCCGTCCGATCCTCCAACGCAGCTGCGTCTCCTGCCACAGCGGCCGGGCCGACGATCCGCCGGCGGGGCTGGTGCTCGACGACCAGGCGCTCTACGGGCCGAAAGGCAGGGAGCTCCCCGGCGACTACAAGCGGCTGGCCGACGACCGCCACGCGGAGTGGGGCCGGGCGCCGATCATCCGGGGGCGCAAGTGGCGCGCGCCGAACGCGTCGCGCTACGTGCGCATGTTCCAGAGCCGCAGGAGCCTGCTGACCTGGAAGGTTTTCGGCGAGCGGCTCGACGGCTGGTCGAACGACGATCACCCCACCGAGCGCGCCCCGGGCGATGCCTCCACGCTGCCTCGGGGCGCCGAGGCCAACGACGCCGATCTCGACTTCGACGGCAAGATCTGCCCGCCGCCGGGGACCGCCCCGGCGCTCACCGGCGAGGAGAAGCGCGCCATCGCCCGCTGGATCGACCTCGGAGCGCCGATCGACTCGGGCCGCGAGCGCGGCGCCGAGCGCTGGGGCTTCTACCTCGACGACCAGCGGCCCACGCTGACCGTCAGCCTGCCGCGGGCGGGAAGGCTCGACGATCCGCTGGAGGAGATCCGCTTCGCCGCCTTCGACGCCTACAGTGGGCTCGACGAGCAGAGCCTGTCGGTGATGGCGAGCTTTCCGCTCGAAGGGCGCCCGGCGGGCGAGGAGCTGGCGTCCCTCTTCCGCCCGGCCGGCGACCACATCTGGTCGCTCGAGCTCGACGCGCCGCCGGAGGCGATCGAGGATGGGCTGCTCGTGGTCAGCGTGCGCGATCGCCAGGGCAACCGGACTACGGTCGAGCGCAGCTTCAGCCTGCGCTGACCCGCACGCAGACTAGGGCGACTTCACGATCAGGCGGGCGCCGGCGGCGACCGACACCCCGTTCCCGAGCCTCACGGCGCCGCCGGCCGTGAGCGTCACCTCGCCGGGCGCCGCGACGGTCCAGTTCGGGCCTACGTCGATCGTGTCGCAGACGTCGTATCCGACGATCGAGGTCAGGATGTCGTCGCTCAGAGTCAGTGCGCCGCCGTCGGGGGCCGTGCACGAGGTCGTCGTCATGCGGGTGTCGTCGACCCGGCGATCGGGGAAGTTCTGGGCGTTGAGGCCGTCGGCATAGAACCGGAGCGTGTCGATTGGCCCCGGGTCGGCGAAGGCGATGGCGGCGCCGACCGTGACGCCGTCCACCAGCACGTCGAAGGTCGAGGCGTCGAGGTCGACCTCGACGCCGAGGGTGTGCGCGCCACTCACCACGGCGAGCTCGGTCGTGGAGCCTGCCGCGGAGTAGCCCAGCGTCTCGTGCGCGGAGAAGCCGTGGCTCGGCCCGCCCCACAGCAGGTTGACGGCGACCCCCGCGCTGCCGGGCGCCGCGTCCGACATGGCGGCGGCCTCTCCCAGCTGCATGTGGAAGGCGTAGGTGCCCTCGCTGCCGGCGCGGCGGAAGGCGAGGTCGAACGTCCAGGCCAGGACCCCGGAGCTCTGGGCCGCGAAGCTCCGGCGTACCAGGGGTCGCTCGACCTCGTCGACCGAATCGAAGGTGAGCGCTTGCTGCGAGATGCCGGCCTGGCCGCTGGCCTCCACCTCGGTCCAGCCGTTGCCGACGGTCGCCGAGTCGGGGCGATCGAAGTCGT
>JAHEKO010000368.1 GCA_024638355.1 Acidobacteriota bacterium | reverse complement strand
TCCTCCGGCCGAGGCTCTCCGCCAGCCCGCGCGCCTGGCCTTCGTCCTTGAGCGCCGCGACCTGCAGCCGCCAGGCTCCGGTACCGGCGGCGCCGGCCGCCGGTCTGACCTCGAGCGCGGTGACCGTTGCCACCAGCCGTCCGTCGATCGCGATCTCGAGATCGCCGCCACCGGCCGGAAAGCCGATCTCGGCGATGTCGGTGGCCAACCCCACGCGAACGCTCTCGGGCAGGGCGGGCAGGGCCTGCCGCGGCCGGGGTCGCGACGGGGTCGCGGAGCGTTCGATCTCGGCCGGCGCCGCGGGCGGGGGCGCCGGCTCGATGGCCGGCGCCGGAGCTTCGGCCGCCGGCTGCGGCACCGGAGCGGGACGGCTCTCCGGCGGCGCCTTGCCGCCGCACGACCCGAGCGCCAGGGCGGCCGTCAACGCGACGACGGGCCACGCCGACCGCGCCGACCGCTCGCTCGGGCACCTACGACCGCGGCGGCTCACGCCCCTCCCACTCCGACGTCAGTGGCTCTTGATCTCCCGGCGGAAATCGCCCGCCTCGATACGAATCGAGCGGGTCATCTCGTGCAGGCGACTCACCAGACTGGCCGGAAGACGGTTGTAGATCGACTCTCGCTCGGGCCGCCGGCGCCGCCGCGGCTCGGAGTCGGTAGCGTAGACGCTGCCGCCGGCCGGCGGCGCGTCGTCGTCGCCTTCCAGCCGGAGGTTGGTCGTCACCAGGGTGGGCAGCCGCGACGAGTAGCGCTCGTTGAAGACGAGGTAGAGGATCTCGCTCACCCACTCGCTCGACTTCTGCGCGCCGAGATCGTCGAGCAGCAGCACCTCGGCGCCGAGGATCGGATCGAGCACCTCGCGCTTGCCGCGCGGCGAACCCGGCTCGAAGGTGCTCTGCAGTCGATGGATCAAGGCGGTGCAGTCGGCGAACAGGGCGTGAACCCGGTAGCGCCGGATGAGGCGCGCGACCACCGCCACCGCCAGGTGCGTCTTGCCGACGCCCGTCGGCCCGGTAAACAGCAGCCCCTGCTCGGTGAAGCGGCCGTCTTCGGTGAGAAACTCGTCGGCGTAGCGCTGGCTGCGCGTCTTGGCCTCGAACAGCTGATCGCGGCGCCCGGCGTCCGGAACGTCGGTGTTGAAGCTCTCGAACCGGCAGTCGCGATAGCGTGCGGGAATCCCCGCGAGGCGCAGAAGCCGGGGCACCACCCGCTCTTCCTGGCACGCGCAGGCGACCGCGGTTCCGGCGCCGCCGTCCTCCTCGACGACCCAGCCCCGACCGCCGCACCGCTCGCACTCGGCCTCGGCAACCTGCGGCGTGTTCACGCCGCGGATGCTAGCACGCGGTCAGGCTAATCGGAGCGGGCCAGCGGACCGCTTCGGAGCCGAACCAGGGCGTGGCGCCGCTTGATCCCGGCCCGGCGGTCGAGCGTCTCGCGCTTGACGAACTCGAGCAGCCGATCGACCTCGAGCTGCATCGATTCCATCTGCTCGCGCATGTTGAGAATCACCTCGACGCCGGCCAGATTGACCCCGAGGTCGCGGGTCAGGGTGAGGATGGTCTCCAGCCGGCGCAGCGTCTCTTCGTCGTAGAGCCGGGTATTGCCCGCGCTCCGGACCGGGGCGATCAAGCCTTCGCGCTCGTACATGCGCAGCGTCTGGGGGTGGATCTCGAACCTCTCGGCCACCGCGCTGATCATCACGTAGCGGCGCTTGGAGTCGTCTCTACGTCGCGCTGTCATCCGTTCCTCTCCGACGCCCCGATCGCCGATCGTCTCCCCGGCCCGGGCGAGCTCGTCCTCAGCTCGCCTTGTCCTCCACGTCGACGTACTCGGCATCGATCACCTCGCCGTCGTCGGTAGCGCCACCCTCCGGCGTCGGGCCGTCTTCGGGCGGCGAGCCCTCGGCCTGCGCGGACTGCTGGTACATCGCCTCGGCCAGCTTGTGCGACGCCTGGGTCAGAGCCTGACTGGCCGACTCCAGCTCGGAGAGCTCGCCCGACTCGAGCGCCTTGCGGGCGTCCGCCAGGGCGCTCTCGAGCGCGCCGATCTCCTCGGCGCCGAGCTTGTCTTTGTGCTCCTCGAGCGTCTTCTCGGTCGTGTAGACCAGCTGGTCGAGCTGGTTCTTGGCCTCGACCTTCTTGCGCCGCTCCTTGTCCTCGTCGGCGTGCGACTCGGCGTCGGTGACCATGCGATTGATCTCGTCGTCGGCCAGACCGCCGGAGCCGCTGATGGTGATCTGCTGCTCCTTCCCCGTGCCGAGATCCTTGGCCGAGACGTTCAGGATGCCGTTGGCGTCGATGTCGAAGGCGACCTCGACCTGCGGGATGCCACGCGGCGCCGGCGGGATGCCGACCAGGTGGAAGCGGCCGAGCGTCCGATTGTCTTTGGCCATGTCGCGCTCGCCCTGCAGCACGTGAACCTCGACCGAGGTCTGACTATCGGCCGCGGTCGAGAAGATCTCGCTCTTGCGGCTCGGGATGGTGGTGTTGCGGTCGATCAACCGGGTGAAGACGCCGCCGAGTGTCTCGATTCCGAGCGACAGCGGAGTCACGTCGAGCAGCAGCACGTCCTTGACGTCGCCGCCCAGCACGCCGCCCTGGACGGCCGCGCCGATCGCCACCACCTCGTCGGGGTTGACGCCCCGGTGCGGCTCCTTGCCGAAGATCTCCTTGACCAGCGCCTGCACCGCGGGCATGCGGATCTGGCCGCCCACCAGCACGACTTCGTCGATCTGGTCGGCGGTCACGCCGGCATCCTTGAGCGCCTGGCGGCAGGGCGCGGTCGCGCGCCGAATGATGTCCTCGACCATCTGCTCGAGCTTCGGCCGGCTCAGCTTCAGGTTGAGGTGCTTGGGACCCGAAGAGTCCGCGGTGATGAACGGCAGGTTGATCTCGGTCTCCTGCGCGGTCGACAGCTCGATCTTCGCCTTCTCCGCCGCCTCGCGCAGCCTCTGGACCGCCATCGGGTCTTTGCCGAGATCGATGCCCTGGTCCTTCTTGAACTCCTCGAGCAGCCAGTCGATGATGCGCTGGTCGATGTTGTCGCCGCCGAGGTGCGTGTCGCCGTTGGTCGCCTTGACCTCCACGACGCCTTCGCCCACCTCGAGGATCGAGATATCGAAGGTGCCGCCGCCGAAGTCGAAGACCGCGATCAGCTCGTCCTTCTTCTTGTCGAGTCCGTAGGCCAGCGCCGCGGCGGTCGGCTCGTTGACCAGCCGCTCGACCTGGAGCCCGGCGATCTTGCCGGCGTCCTTGGTCGCCTGGCGCTGAGCGTCGTTGAAGTAGGCCGGCACGGTGATGACCGCGCGCTCGACCTTGGTCCCGAGATAGTCTTCCGCGGCCTGCTTGAGCTTCTGCAGGACCATCGCCGAGATCTCCTCGGGGGAGTACTTCTTGTCGTCTACGACGATGCGAACGCCGCCCTCGGCGTTCTGGCCCACTTCGTAGGGCACCATCTTGAGCTCTTCGCTCACCTCGTCGTACCGGCGCCCCATGAAGCGCTTGATCGAATAGATGGTGTGTGCCGGGTTGGTCACCGCCTGCCGCTTGGCGACCTGGCCGACCAGTCGCTCACCGCTCTTGGCGAACGCCACCGTCGAAGGGGTGGTGCGATTGCCCTCGGCGTTGGGGATGACCTTCGCCTCGGTTCCTTCCATGACCGAAACGACGCTGTTGGTCGTTCCCAGGTCGATTCCGATGATTTTGCTCACTCTCTGCGTCCTCCTGTGGATGCTGCTCTGTTCCAGACGGAATGCTACAAACCTAAGCCGACCACTGTCAACCTTGGCTCGCAAGAAACCTAACAGTATGACGCTAAGATCTATTCCGCAATGGCAGCCGCCGGCGCGCCGAGGGCGGATCTTCTCCCGATCGTCCGGGGCTCAGTCCAGCAGCACGAGCAGCTGGCGGCGGCTCTCGGGGGGCGGCTCGACCTCGGGATCGAGGAGGAAGTTGCCGCGAATCGTCTCCTGCAGGAACGTCTCCCTCTCGGTCACCTCGCCGAGCGACGAGCGCACGACGTAGCTCGCCGGGGTCGCCGAATAGAGCAGGGGCCGGCCGTTCAGGTCTTCCAGATCGGCCGCCGGCAGGAGGCCCGCCTCGGCCAGCTCCGAGAGCTCCTCGGCAAAGCGGCCATGCAGCAGAAAATGCGCGCTGTTGGCTCGCCGCAGCCTCGCCAGGGTGGCGAGCGACCGCTCGCGATCGAGCGATTCCTGGAGCCCCCGCTGCCACGGGAAGGGCAGCAGGATGCGCTCGGGGGCCGCGGTGTAGGAGCCGACGAGGAGCGCCACCAGCAGAATCCCCAGGAAGCGACTCGGCCAGGGCAGCGACAC
>JAHEKO010000367.1 GCA_024638355.1 Acidobacteriota bacterium | reverse complement strand
CTGGTCCCGGATCGCCCGCCAGACGCGCTCTTGCGTGAACGGGAATCGCCGCAGGCGCGCGCCGGTGGCGTTGAAGATGGCGTTGCCGATGGCCGGCGCCGCGCCGTTGATGCTGATCTCCGAGACGCTCTTGGCGCCGAAGGGCCCGGTCTCCTCGTAGCTCGGCACCAGGATCGTCTTGATCCTCGGCTTATCGCGCAGCGAGTGGATGTGGTAGTCCTGCATGCTGGCGTTGGTCATCCTGCCCTTGGAGTCGAACAGGTACTCCTCGCACAGCGCGTAGCTCACGCCGTTCATCACCGCGCCCTCGGTCTGGCCCTCGCAGAGCAGCGGGTTGATCGCCGTGCCGCAGTCGACGGCGGCGACGTAGTTCTCCACTTTGACCTTGCCGGTGAGGGTGTCGACCACGAGGTCGACGTAGTGCGCCGCGAACGGGGGCGGCGACTTCTCGGTGATGTGCGAGGCGACGTCCATGATCTGGAACTGGTTGCGCTCGTAGAGAGAATAGAGCGCGATCTGGGAGTAGCCGACCTCGCCGCTGCCGTCCCTGGCCCGGACCCTGGCGTCTTCGATCTCGAGCTCCTCGGGCGCGTTCTTGAGCATCTCGGCGGCGACGCCGAGGATCTGCGCCTTGACCTTCGCCGCCGCCTTGCGCACCGCCTCGCCGCTCAGGTAGGTCGTGCTGGAGGCGTAGGCGCCGACGTCGAACGGCGTGAGGTCGGTATCGGAGGCGTAGACCAGCATCTTGTCGACGGTGGTGCAGAGCTCCTCCGCCGCGATCTGCGCCAGCACGGTGTCGGCGCCGGTGCCGAGATCGGTGGCCCCGAAGAGCAGGTTGAACGAGCCGTCTTCGTTCATCTTGATCGACGCCGCCCCCATGTCGATCTCGGGAATGCTCGAGCCCTGCATCAGGCAGGCGAGGCCGAGGCCGCGGCGAAAGCGCCCCGACTTGTCGCCCGGCAGGGTGCGCCGGCTCCACCCGATCTCCTCGGCGCCGAGCCGGATGCACTCCGCCAGTCCGCAGCTGCCGATGGTCATCTCGACGCCGGCCTTGCCCTCGCCGAGCGCCTTGAACACCGGCGAGCCTTCGCCCTCTCGGATGTGGTTCGCGAGCCGCAGCTCGACCGGGTCCATGCCGATCGCGTAGCTCATCTCATCGAGCTGGCTCTCGAGCGCGAAGTAGGCCTGGGTGGCGCCGAAGCCGCGGTAGGCGCCGCCCACCGGCAGGTTGGTGTAGACCACCTTGCCGTCGAAGTGGATGTGCTTCCAGCGGTAGAGCGGCAGCACCTTGCTGCCGCAGCAGCCGACCACCGGCAGCCCGTGGCCGCCGTACGCGCCGGTGTTGCAGATGGCGTCCAACCCGATTCCGGTCAGCTCGCCTTCGCGGGTCATCGTGGTGCGCAGCCGGAAGCGGATCGGATGCCGGGTCCGGCCGTAGCGGAAGTTCTCCTCGCGCGTGAGCTGCCAGACGCAGGGGCGTCGCGTTCGCAGCGCCATGAGCGCGCAGACGTCTTCGAGCAGCATCTCCTGCTTGCTGCCGAAGCCGCCGCCGATGCGCGGCTTGATCACCCGGAACTTCTTGACCGGCAGCCCGAGGGCCTGGGCGACCAGCCGGCGGCAGTGGAACGGCACCTGGGTGCTGGTGACGATCACCACCCGATCGCTCGCGTCCAGGTAGGCGAACGAGACGTGGGTCTCGATCGGCACGTGCTGGGCGTAGGGCGTCTCGTATTCGTGGTCGAAGGCGTGGTCCGCCGTCTCCATCTCGCGCTCGAGGTCGCCCTCTTCCATGCTCACTTCGGCCACGATGTTCTTGTCCGGCTGAAAGGGCACCGGCAGCGGAATGCTCACGTCCGGCTCGTCGTGGATCACGGGCGCGCCCTCGCGCAGGGCGTCGTCGATCGACAGCACCGGCTCGAGCGGCTCGTACTCGACCTCGATCTTCTTGAGCGCGGCTTCGGCGATCTCACTCGTCTCGGCCGCCACCGCCGCCACGCGGTCGCCGACATGGCGCACCTTGCGGTCGAAGACGGCGGTGTCCCACGGCGAGGGCTCGGGATAGCCCTGACCCGCCGTCGGGTGCAGATGCCGGGGCACGTTCTCGTGACAGAGCACGCAGTGCACGCCCGGCACCGCCTCGGCCGCGCCGACGTCGATCGACCGGATGCGGGCGTGCGGGTGCGGGCTGCCCAGCATCTTGATCACCAGCGCGTCGGGCGGCACGAGATCGGCCACGAAAGAGGGCTTGCCCAGGGCGAGCTGCATCGAGTCGGTCTTCTCGACCGACTTGTTGACGACCTTGAACGATCTCACCTGGTCCATAGCGGCTCCTCTCCCACGGTCTCGGCGATGGTCTCGTGCAGCGCGTCCTCGATCTTCTCGTAGCCCGTGCAGCGGCAGTAGTTGCCGTCCAGGTGCTCCAGGATCTCCCCGCCGCTGGGATTCGGGATCTCGTCGAGCATGGCCTTGACCGCCAGGACGATCCCGGGAATGCAGAAGCCGCACTGGACGCCGGCTCGCTCGACCATGGCCTTCTGGAACGGGTGGGGATTCCCGTACTCGCCGATGCCCTCGATGGTCCAGACCTCGCGGTCGTGAGCCTGGAAGGCGAAGGTGATGCACGAGTTGACGGCGAGACCGTCCATGATGACCGTGCACGAGCCGCACGCGCCGTCCTCGCAGCCGCGCTTGGTGCCGGTGAGGCCGGAGCGGCGCAGAAGATCGAGCAGCGACTCCGCGGCGGTGACGTCGAACTCCCTGGCCTCGCCGTTGAGGGTGAGCCGGATGGTCTTCTCGATGCTCATTCCGCCCCTCCCTTCGCCGCCCGCAGCGCCTCCTCCAGGACGTCGCGCAGGATCACGGCCGCGAGATGCCGGGCGAACTCGTCGGACATCCCCTCGCGGCCGTGCCATTCGAGGCCCGCCATGCCCCGTTCGATGGCGGCCTCGAAGAGCGCGGGGTCGGCCGGCCGCCCTTCCAGGGCCGCCTCGGCCTCGGTGAGCCGCATCGGCACCGGCAGGGCGGCGTTGGCGGCCAGCCGCACTTTGTCGAGGCGGTCGCCCGCGAGGGTGATGGCGGCGGCCGCGGTCATCAGGCTGAACGCCGCGTTGGTGGTGCTCTCCTTCTTGAAGCCGAAGCCCAGGGGCGGCGCGACCGCCGGCACGATCACCGCGGTCACCAGGGTGCCCGGTCCGAACCGGTTGAGCGGTTGAGCGGTGAAGAACTCGAGCGCCTCGTAGGTGCGCTCCTCGTCGCTCGACACGACCACGCGGCCCTCCAGCACGAGCAGCGCCAGCGGCAGGTCGGACCAGGGGAAGAGCCGCGAGATGTTGCCGCCCACCGTGGAGATGTTGCGCACCTGGTGGGTCGGGATGCGCGTCGCCACCCGGTCGAGGACCCAGCCCTCGGCCCGGTACCGAACCAGGTCGGTCAAGGTGGTCGTCGCACCGATGCGGAAGCCGTCCGCCGTCCTGTCGATACCGCGCAGGCCGAGACGGGTGATGTCGACCGCGGTCGCGCCCGGGCGGTCCGCTACGTACTGGAAGGCCGTGCCGCCCGCCAGGGCGTAGCCCCGGTCGCCGAGCGTCTCGAGCGCCTCTCTCGCCTCGTCCAGCGTCTTCGGGATCAGGAAGTCTTCGAAGGTCATGTCTCCTCCTAGCCGCCCGCGATCTGCACGATGACCGTCAACTCGTCTCCGTCTCGGAGGAGGTACGAGGAGTCGGCCGGCTGACCGTTGGCGAAGAGCCTGAGGAACCTCTGCTGCGCGGGAGCGACGGCGAACCGGTCGAGCAGATCGCCCAGGGTCGAGCCCTCCTCGAAGTCGACGTAGGAGCCGGTCTTCGCCCCCTCGAGCTTCAAGTAGCCTGTGTAGCTCAGCTTGACCTTCATCCCTCGGCGCCCCTCGGCCGTCGTACGGTGCGGTACCGTGCCCCGGCTATTTAGATAGGCTTCCCCCTTCCGACCCACGCGACAACACCCCAAGAGGCAGGGCGCCCGGCCTGCTAGCCTCTGCCTTCGAACCAGCGACCCGAGAGGACCAAGCCATGCGATTCAAGACCGCCCTACCCGCCCTGTTGTCGATCCTCTGTCTCGCCCCTCCCGCCCCGGCCCAGGAGATCAGCTACAAGTCGACCGAGATCGAGCCGGGCCTCTACATGCTCGAGGGCGTCGGCGGCTTCGCCGGCGGCAACATCGGGCTTTCGACCGGCGACGACGGAACCTTCCTGATCGACGACGGCCTGCCGCCGCTCACCGACGAGCTGATGGCCGCCATCGCCGAGATCACCGACGACGACGTCGACTTCCTGGTCAACACCCACGTACACGGCGACCACATCGG
>JAHEKO010000366.1:1914-4347 GCA_024638355.1 Acidobacteriota bacterium | reverse complement strand
CCCGCCCGCCGCGGCAGCCTACGCGCCGCCGCCCTGGTCGGCTTCGGCCTGATCCTCGGCTTCATCGCCTCGTACCCGTTCGAGACGTTGCTGGTGTCCGCCGACCCGATCGCCATCGCTGCCCACCCACGGGCGGCGAGCATCGAGTCGACCGCCGCGCCGGCCGCGGCGCCAGTCCGGAGCACGCCGCCACCGCCCCCGACCGAGCTCACGCCCGAGCCCGAGCCCGAGCCCAAGCCCGAGCGACCCTCGCCCCGTGCTTCCGTCGAGCGCTGGGCCGCCGCGTGGTCGGAGCAGCGCGCTTCCGACTATCTGGGTGCCTACGCCACCGCCTTCGAAGTCCCCGACGGCATGGAGCGCGGCGCCTGGGATACCCTGCGCACCGAGCGGATTCAGCGCCCGAAGTCGATCGAGGTGACGATCGAGGCCTTCGAGGTCGTGAGCGCGACCGCCGATTCGGCCACGGTGCGCTTCGAGCAGCGCTACGTCGCCGGGGCCTACTGGGATCTGGTGAGCAAGACGCTCGACCTGGTCTGGGAAGACGGCGACTGGCGGATCGTACGCGAGGCCTCGGTGGAGCTCGACCGCGTCGGCGCCGGCTAGCCGAGCCTTTCTCTTCCTCTTTCCCCGCCGGCTCCCGACCCGTCGGATGTGCATCGCGTAGCGGGCTCGAATCTTGGCCGTCGCCATCGGGGGGCGGATAGAGTCGGCCGCAGCTCAGGGAGGCGCACTCGAGATGGCCAAGAAGAGACCGAAGACCACCGGCGGCAAGCGCGTGAAGCGGAGCGCCACAAAGAGCGCCCGCCGCAAGGCGCCGTCACGGGTCGACGTCGTCCGCCGCATCCGCGGCCAGGCGCGTGCCGTGCACGGCAAGATCCTGGCGCGGCGCTCGCCGTCGATGAAGTTCCCGCTGCGCAGCCTGGCCAATGTCGTCTACCGCCCGAAGGAGGGCTACTTCCGGATCAAGGGCAAGAAGAAGGAGCGGACCCTCACGGTCGGCACGGTCAAGACGTTCGCGCAGACGCTGCGAATGATGGCGCTGTCGAAGGAGCTGGTCGAGACCGACGACATCGCCACCAAGCGCGAGGCGTATTACGTCAGCAAGAACTGGGAGGAGGCCCGCTTCGGCGAGCAGCCCGAAAGCGACGCGGTCATGGAGGACGTGGAGGCCCTGTTTGGCGTCAATCGAGAGCAGCTCGGCTTCATACCCGAGGAGAAGGGGGGCGACGTCGCCGGCCGGCTGGTGGTCATCGACCGCGATCGCGAGACCGGTGAAGAGCTACGCATCGACTGCACGCGCTTCGGCAGCGGCGCCTACTCGATTCCGATCTCGGTCGAGGACCTGCGATTCGAGACGGAGGCCGAGTTCATCCTCGCCATCGAGACCGCCGGCATGTTCCAGAGACTGGTCAAGCATGCCTACTGGCGGCAGGCGAACTGCATCCTGGTGTCGATGGGCGGCGTGCCGACGCGCGCCTGCCGTAGGTTCATCCGACGGCTCGCCGATGCCCGCGGCTTGCCCGTCTACGTCTTCGTCGACGGCGACCCTTACGGCTACTCCAACATCTATCGCACGCTGAAGGTCGGCAGCGGCAACGCGGCCCACCTCAACGAGTTCTTCTGTGTGCCCCAGGCGCGCTTCCTGGGAGTCACGCCGGACGACATCACCGAGTACGACCTGCCGACACACCCACTCAAGGAGGTCGACGTCAAGCGCGCTCGGGACGCCCTCAAGAACGACCCGTTCATCCGGCATCATCGCGCCTGGCGCGAGGCGCTCGAGCAGCAGATCAAGATGGGCGTTCGCGTCGAGCAGCAGGCCCTGGCGAAGCACGGCCTCAACTACGTGATCGACGAGTACCTGCCGCGCAAGATGGCCGACACCGCCGCCTTTCTGCCCTGACCTGCCGACGGCCGGCACTTACGTCAATACGGCTATCTGTGGACTGGTTCATTGGGGCCGGCCCGGGGAATGCCTACCTTGGAAGCGGCATGGGAGAACGCCGGAAGTTTCCACGGTTGTCGGTCGCCCTGGAGGCGAGCTATCTGGTCGAGGGCTCGGTGCTCGGCCGGCGGGCGACCCTGTCGGGGGTGAGTGCCGGCGGCGCGGCCTTCGTCACCGAAGAGGCCATCGAGCCGGGGCTCACGCTCGACTACCTCCGCTTCAGTCTCGGCGAAGAGCCGAATCCGCGCCAGTACAAGCCCGCGGCCGTCGTGGTGTCCAGCAAGCGGCGTGAGGGGATCGGTCGCGCTCACGAATACGTGGTCGCGGTGGAGTTCACCAACCTGACTCTCGAAGAGGTACGCCTGCTGCACGAGTTTGTCGTCGCCCGACTCGACGAAGGCGGCCAGTACAACCCGCGGATCAAGATCGAGAAGCCGGTGGCCATCCGGTTCGATCGCTTCGAGACCTTCGTCCAGGAGGTCTCGCAA